>CAZBOK010000273.1:0-6346 GCA_964493525.1 uncultured Phycisphaeraceae bacterium
GATCTCGATCTCCTGGCGGAACCGGCGGATCGCGGCGGGCGCGCTCGAGTCGGGGCGGATCAGCTTGAGCGCCACCCTGCGGCGCGGAGTCGCCTGCTCGGCCCGGAACACGACGCCCATCCCGCCGTGTCCGAGCACGCCGTCGATGCGGAACCCGCCGATCGTGCGGCCGATCAGCGCGTCGAGGTCATACCCCGCGAGGGCGGCCGGCGGCCGGGTCGGGCGCGCGACGCCGTGCAGGTGGGCGCGCAGCCGCCGCCAGTCGTCGATCCGCGCGCAAAGCTCGTGCGCGATCGACCCGTGCTCGGCGCAGAACGCCGCGACGACCTCCGCGTCCGGGAGCGAGCCGTGGGCAGCATGTCGCTCGAGGAATTCCTCGAGCGCGGCCGCGATGCGCCGCGCCCGCTCCGCTGCCGGGATGATCGTCGCGTCGTCCACGTCGAAGCTCTCTCGCCCGCCCCGCCACGCCGGACGGCGATCATAAGGACGCACGGTCCGCGGGCCGGAGCCTGCGGACCGCGCGTCGCGGGCAGATCGTCCTTGGGGTCAGGTGAGCGTCGGCATCGCCGGCGCCGCAGCGATCGGCGCCGTCACCGCGCCCCGCCGCGCCGCCCGCCTGCCGCAGGCGCGCAGGAAGCGGATGCCGAGCAGGAACGCCGGCACCGCGAACACCGGCCAGAACAGGATCGGCTGCTGGTAGCGCGCCGGGAGCAGTTCGAGCGCCCGAATCATCGCCGTGGTGGCGAGCGCCGCGCCGTAGCTGATCGCGCCGACCGCGACCAGCGTCAGGTTCGCGATCCGGCGTGCCGTCGCGCGCCGCGCTTCGTGCTCCGAAGCGCGCGCTCGCCGCGGCGCCGCGCGTGAGGTCGGCGCGAGATGAGCGATGCGCTCCGTGCGCTGACGGCCGGGACGGGTGATCATCGGGCAGGTCACGGTCTGATCTCCGTTCAGGGTCCACATGGCGGTTCTCCGGTGAGGCGTTCGGTTGGTTGGGGCCGCGCGGCCTTCCGCGCGCCGTTCGATCCCCACGGCGGCGCTTGGGTGTGGAGCGAACGCGGCGATTCCGATGCGCCGGTCTCGGAGTTTGTTGCGATTCGCGTGTTCGCTCGACGGACCACCGCCGCTCGGGGTACCGAGGCTCGGCATGGACGATTCCCATGAAGTGATCGTGGTGATCCGGCGCCGCGCGGATCCGGCGGCTCCACGCGATCGCGCCGAGCCCGGGGAGTCGCACGCCGTGGTGGTCGGAGGTGGCGGGGGGCTCGACTTCCCGGCGATCGACGCGGTGGTCGTCTCCCGCACCCCTGACGGATGGTGGGCCCGCGAGCGCAAGACCGGTGCCGAGCACCGCCTGACCGATCGGGACTGGCGCGTCGTCGGCGGCTGGGAGCTGCGGACCGCGCGCGGCGGGGATTGGGTCGACGAGATCGGCGACCGATCGTCCAGGGCCCCGGAGCTGCGGGTGCACGACGCGGCGCACCCGATCGATCCGCCGTTCGTCGTGCGCCTGTCACCCGCGGAGGGCGAGCGCCTGGTGGTGGGGCGCAACCCGGCCGAGGCGGAGCTCGTGCTCACCGATGCAAGCGTCTCGCGCCGCCACCTCTTGCTCTACCGGCGCGACGGAAGAACCTGGGCGCGCAACCTGAGCCGCTTCGCGGCGTGCGTCAACGGCGCGCCGCTCGTGCACGATCGACCGCTCGCGAACGGCGATCGGATCGCGATCGGCGAGTCGCTGCTTCGGTTCTGGGAGCGCAGCGAACCCGCGCGGGCGGGACCCGTCGGAATCGCTGCCATCCTGATCACGATCGTTGGCGCGATCGGCGGGTGGATCCTGCGGTGGCGACGCCGGCGCTGAGCCGTCGGGAAGCGCGGGGGAGCGCAGGTTTGACGGGTAACCGTGCGGGGTCTGCGCCGACGGGTTCACGTGGCGAGCGACCTCGACTCCAACGACTTCGACGGCTTCTGGAAGGAGGCGCTCGACCTCGCGCTGCGCGACCTGGTTCGCCTCGCGTCGCCCGCGGCGGAGGCGGCGATCGACTGGGACGCCGGCGTCGAAACGGTCGACAAAGAATTCCAGCCGGCCGCGCCCGATGCGGCGACCGGCGTGCGGTTCGTCGACCTGCTGGTGCGCGTCCGGCTGAAGTCCGGGAACGACGGCGTCCTCTTCCTCCACGTCGAGGTGCAGAGCGCCCCCGCTCTCGACTTTGCCGCGCGGATGTTCGGGTACTGATCGCGGATCCGCGAGAGGTTCGGCGAATCGATCGTGTCGATCGCGGTGCTCGCCGACGCGGATCCCGACTGGAGACCGACGGCGTTCGAGGTCGCGGTGTTCGGCACGCAGCTTCGTTTCGAGTTCCTGACGGTGAAGCTCGCGGACTTCGAACCGGTGCTGAACGAGCTCGAGTCGTCCGGGAATCCGCTCCTCCTGCTGATCGCGGCCGAGCGCCGCACGCGGCAGACGCGGCCGGACGAATCCCGCTTGAAAGCGAAGACCCGGCTCGCGCGCGCGCTGTTGCGGGACCCGAGGTTCACGCCGGAGGAGGTGCGGAAGCTGTGGCGATTGTTGACTTGGCTGCTGCGGTTGCCGGATGATCTCGACGCCCGCTTCGAAGCGGAGATCCGCAGCACGGAGGAACCGCGCGTGGAGATCCTGTGTCCGATGGAGGTTCGAGCGATGGAGAAGGGCCGCACCGAGGGCCGCGTCGAGGGGCGGGTCGAGACCGTGCGGGACAAGATCGCCCGCGTGGCACACGCGCGCTTCGGGAGCGACGCGGAATTCCTCGTGCGACTTCAGAGCGCCCTGGACGGGACGAGCGATCCGGGCCTGCTCGATCTGTGGTTCGATCTTTCGCTCGCGGTGAAGACGGGGGAGGAGTTCGAACGGCGGATGGGGGAGTCGCCGGCGAACGGGGGCGCGTGCTGAGCGGGGCGGGGGCGCGGGCGGGTGGGGCGGATCAGGAATCGTTTCGGTCGCAGCTCGTAGGGCCTGAGATCCGATGCCGGTGGCGGTGAGCTTCGTGGCGCGCCGCGCTCGCGCTCGTTTCCGTGCACGGGGTCGTGCACCTCAGCGGCCCCAGGTGTCAGAGCGACCCTTGGCTCCTGCAGCGGCGTGTCGTCGAAACCGCCGAGTGTCGGCGAAAAACGGAGGGTGACCACGCGCACGCGCATGGCCCGCCCCCAGTACCCGCGGTCCCTCCACCACCACCCGCGTTTTCGGACAATCGAAGAAAAACCTGTGGGCTTGTCCAGGCCTCTCGGTCCGATCCCCCGCGCCGGCTCCGCACGGCGCTCGAGCGGTCGCAAAGACGTCGTGAAGCCGTGAAGTCGCTCAGTGGAGAACCCTGGCGGGGCGGACGCCCAGGCTGTTGACGCGGATCGACGAACCGTGCCTGCTGCGGTCCGCGGAGCGCGCGGCCGAGGCGGGGTTGTAGAAGCCGCCGCCGCGGTTGACGAGGAGCGCGGGGCCCCCTGCATTCGGGCTGCGCAGTCCGTCTCCCGCACGTGGACTCGAGTACGGATACGCATACACGTCTGCGCACCACTCCCACACGTTGCCGTGCACGTCGAACAGGCCGAATGCGTTTGCGCGGAAGCGACCGACCGGCGCGGGACCGATGAACCCATCGTCGAAGTCGCCCATCTGGCGACCCCATCCCGGGAAGCGCTTCTCCGCCTTCTGATCCAGGACGTTGGCCGCGAACTCGAGCGACGATGCATCCGACCCCGTCCACCAAGCGGTCGGGCTCATCCCGCGCGCACCGTATTCCCACTGTGCTTCCGTCGGCAGCGCGAGACCGTGCCGCCGCACCCACCCATCGCTGTCGTCCCACGACACCCACTCGACCGGATGCGTCCAGCCGAGAGCGATCGAGTCGCCGGGGTAGTTCGCGCCGTTCTGGTTCCCGCTCGGCGTCCCGCCATTGGTGACGCGCTTCCACTGTCCCCGCGTCACCTCGTGCCGCGCCAGGAAGTACGGCGCGAGCGTCACCTGCTGCGGCGTCTCGTCGCTCTCCGCCAGCGGATCGAAGTTCGGACCGTTCGCGTCTTGGTTCTGCGCCCCCTGCCAGAACGTCCCGCCAGGGATCAACACGAACAGGATCCCCGTCCCGTCCTTCACCTCGATCGAGCCGTCCTCCTTGAAGGCTGGGATCTCCACCTTCGCCGGATCCTCGCCCGCCTCGATGTCGCACGCCGAGCGCAGCTCGTAGAACTCCCACAGCTTCGTCACCGGATTCATCCCGATCGGCACGAGGCCCGTCTGCGGTCTCAGATCTACCGGAGACTCGCGGTAGAGCGTCGACGCGACCACGCCGTCCGCCTTTGCGATCGCGGCCCGCGCGTCGTCCCAGGTCACTCGCGCGTTCGGATGGTGCAGCGTGAGGTCGCCGATCTTCCGTGCCCACACGAGGCGCTGGTCGACGCCGCGCTTCTCCGTCGACTCCAATGCGGCGATGTCCACAGTGAGCTTCGCCAGCGTGCCGTGGAGGAAGCGGTCCTCCTCCTTCTCGAAGCGCCAAGTGCGGCGAGCGTTCACCGCTGCGTCGACTCGGGTGACCTCCGCCTCGGAATCCGCGAGCGCCTTCGCCGCGTCCGGACCGCTCGCCGCCGTGATCGCCTGCTCCAGGTTCGCGCGGGACCCCTCGTAGTCCTTTTTCTTGTCTTCTTGCGCGCTCTCGAGCGCGCGCGCCTCGGTCGCCCTCGCCTCCGCGTCGAGTCCGTTCGCGACCAGCGCCCACGCCAGCGTGTCGAGCGTCGAAGCGAGTTCGGACGTCTTGTCGCCCGCTTCGATCTTCGCGACCGCCGCGCGCGCCGCGGCGAGCGCCAGCGCCTCTTCCCCGAACGGCCGCTTCGAGAGATCGGGATCGACCCGCTTCCACGCCAAGTCGTTCAGCTCGAGCGCCGACTTCGCCGCGAGATCCGCGGACAACGGAACAGGCTCCGCCTTCGCGGTACCCGCCCGCACCGCCTGCGCGCGCTTCGTCGCAGCGACCCGCGGACGTAACGCCTGCAACTTCGCGAACTCCGGGTGCGTCGTCCGATCCGACTCCCGCTCCGCCTCGGTCCACGGCAGCGCGCGGGCTTCGAGATCCGCGACCGTCTGCGCGAGCACCGGCCGCAGCTCCTCGAGCTTCCGCCAGTCGTTTGCGAGCCAGCGCTCCAGCGCCGGGATCTGCTCCGGCCACGCCGGGTAGAGCGTCTCCTCCGCCTTCTTCGCGTCCTCGAGGAGCACGACTCCCTTCAACTGGTCGAACTCCTGCTTGCGGGCGACGGCGACGTTCCTCTGCGTCGTGATCTCGGCATTCTTCAACGACACGCCGATCAGTCCTGCGACGATCGCGAGCAGCGCGACGATCGCTGCCGCCGCGAGCCCCTTGTTCCGCACGACCCACTTCCTCAGCTCGGCGAGCGCGCCGGTCTCGTACGCCTTCACGACCCGATGCTCGAGGTAGGCGCGCAGATCGTCCGCCAGCTCCGTCATCGAGCGGTAGCGCTCCGCGATCGGGCGGGACATCGCCTTCTCGCAGATCGCGATCAGCTCGATCGGCGTGTGCGGCGCGAGCTTCGCCACCGGCGGCGGGGGACCGTCCAGGACCCACTGCAGCACGGTGCGCGCGCTCACGTTCGCGCCGGCGCGCTCGTACGGCGCGCGACCGGTGAGCAGGTGATAGAGGATCGCGCCGACGGCGTAGACGTCCGAGTGCGGGCCGAGCTCGCCGATGCGTCCCTCCGCCTGCTCGGGCGGCATGTAGTACGGCGTGCCGGCGACGTGCCCGTCCATCGTCAAAAGCGGCGAGTCCGCATTCGTCAGATCGCGGCGCTCGCTGGTCACGCGGGTCTGCGTGGAAGCGCCGTCCGGCCGCCAACGCAGATCGTGCGGATCGGGCGCGCCGAGCACGCGCGCGAGGCCCCAGTCCATCACGTACACCGCGCCGTGGCGGCCGACCATCACGTTCGACGGCTTCAGATCGCGGTGGATCACGCCCTTCTCGTGTGCGTACGCCATCGCCTCGCACACGCGCAGCGCGACCGACAGCGCGCGCACCTGCGACCAGCCGTCCTCTCCCGTGAAGGCCTTCTCGATCACCACGGCGAGCGACTCGCCCTTCACGAGCTTCATCGTGTAGTAGACGCCGCCGTCCGCGTCGACGCCGATCTCGTGCACCGGCACGATCGCCGGGTGGTCGAGCTGACTCGTCACCTGCGCTTCTTCCAGGAAGCGGCCGAGCGCGACCTCGTTCTCCGGCGCGGACGGGTCGCGCTTCATCCGTTTGAGAGCGAGCGAGCGGCGCGCGTCCTCGTCGAACACGCGGTAGACGATCCCCTGCGCGCCGCGCGAAATCTCGCC
>CAZBOK010000274.1:0-6323 GCA_964493525.1 uncultured Phycisphaeraceae bacterium
AGGTGTGGGTGAAGGACGCCGCGGCGCCGGGCGGCATCCGCTCGATCCGCGTGCGCACCGGGCTCACCGACGGCAGCACGACCGAGATCCTCGGCGACGCGCTGACCGAAGGGATGGAGGTGATCGTCGGCGAGATCATGCCCGCGGAGTCGTCCGGCGGGTCCTCGGCGACCACGAATCCGTTCCAGCCGCCGAACCCGTTCCGCGGTCGCGGCAGCGGCGGCGGACGCCGCGGCCCATGACGGCCCGCGCGCGGAGCCCGCGATGGCGTTGATCGAGCTCGTGAACGTCACCAAGACCTACCACCTCGGCGAGGTCGACGTGCCGGTGCTGCACGGCGTGTCGCTGTCGATCGAGCGCGGCGAATCGGTCGCGCTGATGGGGGCGTCGGGCTCCGGCAAGAGCACGTTGATGAACATCCTCGGCTGCCTCGACCGGCCGACGACCGGCGAATACCGGCTCGACGGCGACGACGTCGGGCGCATGTCGGCCGACCGCCGCGCGCTCGTGCGCGGCAAGAAGATCGGCTTCGTGTTCCAGAACTTCAGCCTGCTCGCGCGCACGAGCGCGCTCGAGAACGTGCGCATGCCGCTCGACTACACGGCGCCCGAGCTGTCGGACAAAGCCGGCCGCAAGCGCGCGGAGGAACTGCTCGCGCGGGTCGGCCTTGGCGAGCGCATGGACCATCATCCGGCGCAGCTCTCCGGCGGCCAGCAGCAGCGCGTCGCGATCGCGCGCGCGCTCGTGAACCATCCGCCGGTCCTGCTCGCCGACGAACCGACCGGCAACCTCGACTCGCGCGTCACGGAAGAAGTGCTCGAGATGTTCGCGAAACTCCACGACGAGGGGATCACCGTGATCCTCGTCACGCACGATCCGAACGTCGCGCGGCATGCGCGCCGCGTCGTGCGCATCAAGGACGGCGTGATCGAGGGCGACGAGACGTCGGACGGCGGCGGCGCCAAGACCGCGGCGGCGGCGGCGCGATGAGGCTGCGCAGCACGCTCAAGATCGCGCGGCGCGCGCTCGGAAGGAACGTGATGCGCGCCTTCCTCACGATGCTCGGCATCATCATCGGCGTCGCCGCGGTCATCGCGATGATGGAGATCGGCCAGGGCTCGTCGGCGACCATCCAGCGCACGATCGCGAGCATGGGCGCGAACAACCTGATGGTGCAGCCGGGCCAGGCCGCGAGCGGCGGCATCAGCTTCGGCGCCGGCAGCCAGATGACGCTGACGCCGGAGGATTGCGAGGCGGTGGCGAAGGACTGCCCCGCGGTGCGCGCCGCGGCGCCGACGGTGCGCGGCCCGCGCGGCCAGGTGGTCTACGGCAACAAGAACTGGGTTCCCGCGAGCATCACCGGCACGACGCCCGCCTACCTCGAAGTCCGCGACTGGGCCGTCGAGCCGGACGGCCGGATGTTCACCGACCGCGAGGTGAAGGGCGGCAGCAAGGTCTGCGTGATCGGACAGACGCTCGTCACCCAGCTCTTCGAGGGGCAGTCGCCGCTCGAGAAGGAACTGCGCATCCAGAACGTCCCGTTCAAGGTGGTCGGCGTCCTGAAGAAGAAGGGCGCGAACATGATGGGGATGGATCAGGACGACGTGATCCTCGGGCCGTGGACCACGATGAAATTCCGCGTGTCGAACCAGTCGTCGAGCGCGACGTCGGGCGGAGGCGGCGGCTCGTCGTCGACGACGACCGCGACTTCGCCGGGGCAGGTGTATCCGCAGTCGAAGGTCGCGCTCTATCCGGCGATCTCGGACACGCAGGCGGCGAACCAGCCGATGCCGGTCCGCTTCAACTTCATCGACAGCATCATGGCCGCGGCGGCTTCGGCGCCGGAGATCCCGGTCGCGATCGAGCAGATCAACACCGTGCTCCGCGAGCGTCACCGGCTGCGTCCGGAAGAGCCGGAGGATTTCAACGTCCGCGACATGACCGAGATGAGCAACACGCTGGCGTCGACGACGCAGGTGATGACGCGGCTCCTGCTCTGCGTCGCGCTGATCTCGCTGGTCGTCGGCGGCGTCGGGATCATGAACATCATGCTCGTGTCGGTGACCGAGCGGACGCGCGAGATCGGCCTCCGCATGGCGGTCGGCGCGCGCGCGAAGGAGATCCTGCAGCAGTTCCTGGTCGAGGCGGTCGTGCTCTGCCTCGCGGGCGGCGCGGTGGGGATGCTCCTCGGTCGCGGGTCCTCCGCGCTCGTGACGTACTTCCTGCACTGGCCGACCGAGACGTCGTGGGTCGCGGTGGTGGCGTCGCTGGTCGTGTCGGCGAGCGTCGGCATCGTGTTCGGGTATTACCCCGCGTGGAAAGCCTCGCGGCTCGATCCGATCGAAGCGCTGCGCTACGAGTGACGCCCGCTCTGCCGGTCGCGCGACGGCGCGCGCGCCGACCGGGAGCCGGTACGGAGTCCATCGATGCCTTGCCTCTTCGTGTTGTTCGCCCTCGCCGCACCGCGCATCGTGATGGTGCTGCTGTATCTCTTCACGCAATGGTTCGTCGGCGTGTACCACTCGACGATCTGGCCGGTGCTCGGCTTCTTCTTCCTGCCGACGACGACGCTCTGGTACTCGTGCGTCCAGCACTGGTTCGACGGGCAGTGGACGCCCGGCGCGATCGTCGGCGCGGTGATCGCCGTCGTGATCGATCTCTCGCCCGCGTCGGGGCGCCGCAAGGGTTGAGCGCGCGATGACGGATCGCACGCCGAGCGAGATCCACGGCCGCGGCACCGGGATGAACCCGGCGAACCGCTTCGTCGCCGAGGAGATCGTCCTCGACCCGGCGTGCTTCGACGCGACCGAATCGGAGAGCGGTTCCGACCTGCCGAGCGCGGCGACGAAGTACTACCGCGACCGGTCGCGCACGATCCTGTCGAAGAACGACAGCCCGGACATTCCCTTCGAGTTCAGCATCAACCCGTACCGCGGCTGCGAGCACGGCTGCATCTACTGCTATGCGCGGCCGACGCACGAGTACCTCGGCTTCTCCGCGGGCCTCGACTTCGAGTCGCGCATCCTGGTCAAGGAGGACGCGCCCGCGCTGCTGCGCGCCGAGCTGTCGAAGCCGGGCTGGCGACCGCAGTGGATCTCGCTGTCCGGCAATACCGACTGCTACCAGCCGATCGAGCGCCAGCTCGGAATCACGCGCCGGCTCCTCGAGGTGTTCCTCGACTTCCGCAACCCGGTCGGGTTGATCACGAAGAGCGCGCTGATCGCACGCGACGCGGACGTCCTCGCGGAGTTGGCGAAGTTCGACGCGGTCGGCGCGGCGGTGACGGTGACGACGCTCGACGAATCGCTCGCGTCGAAGCTCGAGCCGCGCGCGGCGCGACCGCGCAAGCGACTCGAGACGATCGCGCGGCTGGCAGCGGCCGGGGTCCCGGTCACCGTGATGGTGGCGCCGATCGTGCCGGGCCTGACCGAGCACGAGATCCCCGCGATCCTCGCCGCGGCCGCGCGCGCCGGCGCGACGTCGGCGGGGTACATCGTCATGCGCCTGCCACACGGCGTGAAGGACCTCTTCGTGCAGTGGCTCGACGACCACGCGCCGCACGCGAAGGCGAAGGTCCTGCGTCGGCTCGAGGATCTCCGCGGTGGGAAGCTCTCCGACCCGCGCTTCGGGACGCGCCACACCGGCGAAGGCGTGTTCGCCGCCGAGATCGCCGACCTCTTCGCGATCGGCCGCGCGCGCGCCGGGCTTCGCGACGATCATCGCGAGCTCTCGACCGCGGCGTTCCGCGTGCCGGGGCCGCGGCAGGGCTCGTTGTTCTGACGCTCAAGACTCCTCGCGCGGCGCGACGATGATCGGCCCGAATGAGGAGAGATCCATGAGTGCGTCGGGAAACTCGTCGCGGAACCCCGCGGTGCCGTGGGACGAGGTCCAGCGCGACCTGGCGGACGCCACGCGTGCGCTCGCGAAGCGCGTGTACGACCTCGCCGCCTCCGCCAAGCAGACCACCGGTCAGTTCCGGCAGTCGCTGAACCGCGCCGCGCAGGCGCTCGAGGACGCGGCGGAGTACGCGGGCCGCGCTGCCGGCGGACAACACCACAGCCGGCGTGACCTCGCCGGAAACCGCTCGGAGGACGTCGCCGCGTTGATGGCGTCGGCGAGCGAGTCGCAGCAGGGGACCGATCCGCCGGCGCGCTTCCTCGAGGCCGACAGCTCCACGACTCTGCTGACGGGTTCGACGCGCGTCGTTCCGGTGCCGGAGATGCTCGAGTTCATCGGCACGCTCAAGAAGACGGGCATCATGTTCGTGCGCGCCGGACGCGAGACCTACACGCTGCAGCTCGAGGACGGATACCTCGTCCACGCGTCCAGCTCCGCGTCGCCGTCCGGGACCAAGCTCGGCGACTACCTCGTCAAGCTCGGGTTCATCACGCAGGAGCGGCTCGCGAAGTACCTCGAGAAGCACAGCCGCTGGCAGGGCAAGCTCGGCATCGCCCTCGAGCGCGACGGGATCGTCACGCGGGAGCAGCTCACCCAGGCGCTCGAGCATCAGGTGCGCGGCTTGTTCGACCGGCTCTTCTCGCTGCAGAACGCGACGTTCTCGTTCTCGCAGCGCTCGCCCTGCGCGCGCGAGAACCGGATCCGCATCGGGATCACCTCGCTCCTGCTCGAGAGCGCGCGCGCGCAGGACGAGTCGCGATCCGGCTAATCCGCGCGCCAATGTGCGCCCGTGCGGCGTCGAACGACAAGTAAGAAATTAGTTGAATCGTTAACAGTGGTGGATATCGTCCGGCGTCATGCCCGGACGGAACCGCGTCGTCGTTCTCCATGAACGCCGCCACATCGACGCCGTCCTGTCGCCGGCGCGCCAGGAGATCCTCACCGTGTTCGGCGAGCTCGGGCCGAGCGCGGTGAAGGAGGTCGCGGCGCGGCTCGGTCGCTCGCCGCACTCCGTGTATCCGCACGTCCGGAAGCTCGTGGCGACAGGAGTGCTCGGCGTCGCCGAGACCCGGCGCGTCGGACGGCGCGACGAATCGATCTACCGGATCATCGGCTCACGCATCGTCCTGGCCCCCAAGGGAAAGGCGGCGCGCGGCGCGCGCGAGCGGGGGGCGGCGGCGCTGCTGCGCCTCGCGATGCGCGAGGTCGCGGCCGAGCTGCGGCGCGGCGCCGGCGACGAGTCCGATCGCGCGGGGCGCAAGGAGCTCGTGGTGCTGCGCGCCGCCGGGCGGCTGTCCGACGCGCACCTCGACGAGATCCACCGCATGATCGAGCGCGTGCAGGAGATCCTGCGCGCCGCGCGCCGCACGGAGTGCGATCGACCGGTCCGTGCCGTCACCATCGTCCTGTCGCGCACGCGGCGAGATCGCTGATCGGAGGCTCGAGTGCCGAACCTGTTCGACCATCTGGTCGTCGTCGCGATCGTCGTCGCGCTCCCCTTGTGGGGGCGCTTGAAGTGGCCCGAGTTCGTGCGCAAGACGACCGCCGGAGTGCCGGGCGTGCGAACGCGCATGTACGTGTCGACGATGATCGAGCAGTGGGCCCTGCTCGCCGCGCTGATCGCGCAGTGGATCGTGTCCGGCCGCTCGTTCGCCGCGATCGGTTTCGCGGCGCCGAGGACGGCGGCATTCGGCGTCTGTTGCCTGTTGGCCGTGACCGCGACGTGGTTCGCCGCGAAGCAGATGCGGAGGTTCGCGCGGCCGCGATCCGACTGGTCGCGCATCGCGCCGCAGCTCGACCCGGTCGTCCCGCTGCTGCCGCACACGCCGGCCGAGTGGAAGCTGTTCGTCTCGCTCTCGGTGACCGCCGGCGTTTGCGAGGAGGCGCTCTTCCGCGGCTTCCTGATGTGGTGGCTGCTTGCGTACGTGCCGCTCGTGCCGGCCTTCGCGATCGCCGCCGCGGCGTTCGGCCTCGCGCACGCTTATCAGGGCAAGCGCGGCGTCATGAAGACGGGCGTCGTCGGCCTCGTGATGCTCCTCTTCTATTGGCTCGGCGGCTCCCTCTGGCCGCCGATGATCCTGCACGCCGTGATCGACATCCAGAGCGGCTGGATCGGCTGGCGCTACGTCCTCGGCCGCGCCGCGCAGACTCCCGGGGTTCCCGCTCAATCGGAGCCTTCCGCGAGCCGATGAACCTGCGGGACTCGCGATGCGTCCCACGACTGCCCGCACCGATTGCATCGGAGGTATTCGCTTGGGACGCGCCGCACCCGCATCGATCCCCTCGTCGCTTCTGCTGATCGCCGCGCTCGCGCCGGCGGCCGGCGCGAAGACGCTGCACATCCCGAAGCAGCACGCCACCATCCAGGCGGCCGTCGACGCGTCGGCGGTCGGCGACGTCATCCAGGTTTCGAGCGGCTTCTACAA
>CAZBOK010000275.1:0-6293 GCA_964493525.1 uncultured Phycisphaeraceae bacterium
AGGTGCTCGGTCACTTCATCCACGGCGAGGAGACCGACTGGATCGTGCGCGCGCGGATCATCCTCGAGCACGGCGAGGCGCGCGCGTTCGAACCGTTCGACCGCTTCGCGCAGGACCGCGCACCGCGGCGCCCGGTCGGCGAACTGCTCGATCGGTTCGCGGCGCTCCGCGCGGAGAACCTCGCCACCCTGCGCGGGATGAAGCTCACCGAGAACGACTTCGCGAAGCGCGGCCGCCATCCGGCGCTCGGCGTCGTGACGCTCGGTGAGCTGCTCGCGACCTGGGTCGTCCACGACCTCGGTCACATCGCGCAGATCACGCGCGCGATGGCGAAGCAGTACCGGAACTCCGTCGGCCCGTGGGCCGAGTACCTCCCGATCCTCACGAGGAAATGACATGGCACGCGCGAAGAAGAAGTCGAAGGCGCCGGCGATCGGATCGATCGGCTGGCACGATCTGACGGTGAAGGCCGCGCCGAAGGTGCGCGACTTCTACGCGAAGGTCGTGGGCTGGAAGACCGGCGCGATCGACATGGGCGGGTACGAGGACTTCACGATGCACGAGCCCGCGAGCGGCGAGTGCGTCGCCGGCGTGTGCCACGCGCGCGGCGCGAACTCCGACCTTCCGCCGCAGTGGATGATGTACGTGATCGTCGCCGACGTCGCGCGCGCCGCTCGCATCGCCGTGAAGCACGGCGGGAAGGTCGTCGTGAAGCCGCGCGCCGTGATGGGCGGACGCTTCTGCGTGGTGCGCGACCCGGCGGGCGCCGTGTGCGGGTTGTATCAGGCGCCGAAGCCCGCGAAGAGCTGACGCGACGACGATCCGCGAGCGTGCGGTGACGGGTGCGCGGCGCGCCGGCCTATACTCGCCGCTCGATGTCCTCCGCCCTCCCCGCCGCGCGCGAGCACGCCGTCCGCTGCGGCACTCCGAAGAAGTCGCGCCGCTCGTTCTATCGCGCGCTCGCGCTGATCGCGGTGCACGTCCTCGTCATCGCGCACGTCGCGCATTGGAAGATCACCGGACGCACGCTCACGCCGATGGAGCCGTCCGAGTCGATGCAGACGCTCGAGCTCGGGTACGTGAACGCGGGCTTCGTCCTGTTCGCGGTCGCGATCGTGCTCACGCTCGCGTTCGGCCGCTTCTTCTGCGGGTGGGCGTGCCACGTCGTCGCGTACCAGGACCTCTGCTCGTGGATCCTGAAGAAGATTCGCCTGCGGCCGCGACCGGTGCGCTCGCGCCTGCTCGTGTTCGTTCCGCTCGGCGCCGCGCTGTACATGTTCGTGTGGCCGCAGATCCTGCGGCTCGATGCGGGCAAGAACTTCCCCGCGCTGCAGGCGCACTTCTCGACCGATTCGTTCTGGCGCACGTTCCCCGGCCCGACGATGGCCGCGCTCACGATCCTCATCGACGGATTCCTCATCGTGTGGTTCCTCGGCGCGAAGGGGTTCTGTACCTACGGCTGCCCGTACGGCGCCCTGTTCGGCGTCGCGGACCGCTTCGCGAAGGGGCGCATCCGCGTCACCGATGCATGCGAAGGCTGCGGCCACTGCACCGCGACGTGCACGAGCAACGTTCGCGTCCACGAGGAGGTCGCGCTGCACCGGATGGTCGTCGACCCCGGCTGCATGAAGTGCCTCGACTGCGTGAACGTGTGCCCGAAGGACGCGCTCTACTTCGGATTCGGCCCGACGAAGTCGGCGGCGCCGGCGCGGACGAAGCCGGCGCGCAGCTACGACTTCACGTGGGGCGAGGAGATCGCGGCGGCGCTCGTGCTCGTCGTCGGCCTGTACGCCGCGCGCGAGCTGTATCACGAAGTCCCGTTCCTGATGGCGATCGGCGTCGCGGTGCTCGCGGCGGCGACCGCGATCGCGCTCGCGCGCCTTCTGCGTCGCCCGGAGTTCACGCTGCAGCACGTCGTCATGAAGCGCGGCGGTCGGTTCACGGCCGGCGGACTCGCGGGGCTCGTGATCGGCGCGGCGCTGCTCGCGTTCGTCGCCGAGAGCGCGGCGATGCAGTTCCACGTGCACGAAGGCGATCGGTTCCTGCGCGCAGCGCGGTTCGGACCGCGAGCCGAGCGCGTCACGAACGCGCGCGCGGGACTCGACCACTTCCTCTCCGCCGATCGGCTCGCGCTGTTCGCCGACTGGCGCGTCGATCTCGCGATCGCGGCGCTCGCGGAAGCGAGCGGCGATGACGCGACCGCCGAATCACGCGCACGCAAGGCGGCCGCCGGTGATCGTGACGCGCCTCAACCGCGGCTCCTGCTCGCGTCCTTGCTCGCCCGCAAGGGCGACGTCGACGGCGCGCGCGCCGCGCTCGAGGAGATCCTCGCCGTCGACCCGAAGAACGCCGACGCGCAGAGCCGGCTCGCGGCCCTGCGCGTCGGAGAGAAGCCGAACTGAACGGCCTGACTGCGGCCGCGCGAACTCGATCCGCTAGGTCAGGGGCAATCCGTGATCGCGTTTCCGATGCGGACGCGGAGCCCGTTGGTCATGTCGTACTGCCCGTAGAGCGCGCCGCCCGCGCGCGCGCCGATCACCTGGATGTTCGCGTGCGTGTTCTCGAGCGTCGGCAGATTCGGGATCGCGGCCGGCAACACGAGCGTGCCGGAACCGTCCGCCGTCAACGACAACGCGATGAAGACGCCGTCGAGGTAGAGCGAGCAGCTCGGCGTGATCGGCGTCGTCGTGTCGGTCGTGCCGGCGAGCAGGAACGCCGCGGCGTTCGGCGCGAGGCCGTTCACCTGCAGGCCGAACGTCGCATTGCCGAGCGTCGCGCGGGGCGGAGTGCCCGTCGCGAACAGCGCCGGCGCCGGAGCGCCGCAGCCCGGACCGAGGTTGACGTTGTACACGCCGCCCGGAACCGTCGTCGCCACCGTCACGGTCGGCGCGCCGGCGCCCGCGAGCGCCTGGTCGAGCGTCACCGAGCCGGCGACCGGCGCCGCGTCGGAGTCGAACGCGAACGTGAACACCGTGTTCCACTTCAGGTAGTTCGACGGCGTCGAGAACGAGAGCTCCGTCGGCGCCTGCGCGAAGATCCACTGGTTCGTGCCGTCCTGATCGACGTCGTGGAAATAGGTGTTCGAGACGATCGCGGTCGGGCAGGTCGGGATGCGGAAGGCGAGCGCGGCGCGCGAGTTGTCGCGGTTCTGCACCGCGTACACATAGTGGTAGATCCCGTTCGTCGGGCCCGTGACCTTCACCGCGACATAGAAGCGCCCGTCATCGGTGCCGTTCGTGTTCGACGTCACGGTCGCGCCCGTCCAAGCGTTCAGGATCGAGCCCGGGTTGAGGCTGCCGCTCGCGGCGAGGTTCCAGCGGTTGACCGCCATGCTGTACGTCGCCGTGAACCGGCGCCAGCCGAGGTTGTCGCCGCGATTCGCTTCCGCTTCGCCCTGCGTCGTGTACATGCCCTGGAAGGCGAACGTCGCGCCGGGGATGTTCAGGTCGGAGTCGAGCACGCGCATGCGGTGACCGACCGGCAGCAGCGCGTTCGCCTGCGACGAGCTCAAGCTGCGCTGACCGTTGCAGTCGTTCGGCGACGCGACCGGCGGCTCGCCGCGGTCGAAGTGCGAGCAGACCGGGTTCCAGAGGCCGGTCCACGGATTGATCTCGTCCGCCGGGCCGAGCCAGAAGTTGTCGCCGTTGTTGCTCGTCGCGTAGGTGTCGCCGCAGTTCACGCCGAGCAGCGTTCCCGTGCCGGGGTCGAGGCACGAGCCGCAGCCGGCCGCGTTCGTCGCGAAGAAGCCGTGCTTCACGAAGCTGCGGTCGGAGATCTGCTCGAAGCGACCGTTCGCGTCGCGCATCACGATGAACGAGATGAACGGGTGGTTCGTGTTCATCGCCTCGGACCACGGGACGTTGCCCGTCCCGTTGTTGCAGATCGTCGTCGACTCGACGAAGCCGTTCGTGCCGTTCGGGAAGGTGCCGAAGCGGTCGAGCGAACTGATCGTGCTGAGGTTGCTGAGTCGAATGTTGCGGCCGACGACGGTGTTCGGTTGCGCGAGCGCGGTTCCGGTCACGAGGGTCGGAACGGCGAGCAGCCACGCGACGCGACGGAGGCGATTCATGGGGCGGGATCTCCTTGCGGATTCGCAGGGTGGTCGGTGTCGGGAGGCGGGCAAATCTACCGTGGAACCGCCTTTCGTGGGAGCCAGTGCATCGTCCTGCTCGCCGGTCCGCGGCCGCGCCGCGCCGGCTCGATTGCCGGTTGCCGCGTTCAGGGGTATCCTCCCGAACCCTCTGTGCGCCCCGCACTTTCATGCGCGACGCCTGTCGGAGTTCACCAGCGATGCGCGCCCCTTCGATCGCCCTCATGTTCTGGGCGGCCGCAACCTCATTCGCGACGGCGCAGCAGCTCACCTACAACGCGGCCGCGCTCCCGAGCCAGAACGTGTGGACGAACGGCGTCGAGCTGGCGGACGTGGACGGCGATCTCGACCTCGACATCCTGTTCGCGAACGGCAGCGCGTACGGCGGCGCCGGCGGCGCGGAAGCGCAGCACCTGTTCCTGAACAACGGCAACGGGACGTTCACCGCGGCGCACGCGAACCTGAACGTGGCGAACTTCGACGCGCTGATGGTGATCGCGGAGGACCTCGACGGCGACGGCGACAACGACCTGGTCTACGCGCCGTCCGGTCCGTTCCCCGCAACGACGCAGAAGCCGCGCCTCCTGATCAACAACGGGTCCGGCGTCTTCACCGACAAGTCGGCGACGAACCTCCCCTCGACGACGCTCGACTCGTTCTGCGTGTGCGCCGGCGACGTCGACGACGACGGCGACCTCGACCTCGTGTTCACCGATGGCGCGTCGCTCGGCGGCACCGCCGCCCAATCGCACCTGTTCCTGAACGACGGCAGCGCGGTCTTCACCGATGCGACGGCGACGAACCTCCCCGCGGACACGTTCAACGCGCAAGACGTGATCCTGCTCGACTTCGACGGCGACTTCGACGTCGACATCGCGCAGTCCGGCAAGGGCGGCGCGGGCAAGCGCTCGCGGCTGTGGAAGAACGACGGCTCCGGCCACTTCGCGATCGACAGCGTGATGAACACGGTCGGCACCAGCGGGACGTACGAGATCGACTGGGGCGACCTCGACGGCGACGGCGACCTCGACGCCGCCGTGCAGTCGCTGGTGCTCGACAACGAGGGTTGGGCGCGCAACAACTCGGGCGCGTCGGTCAGCGTGTTCCAGTTCTCCGGCGCGAACGGCGACGACGACAACGAGATGGCGGAGTTCGATTACGACAACGACGGAGACCTCGACGTCGTCGTGGCGTCGCTCGCGTCGACCGAGAAGGTGTATCGGAACGACTCCGGCACGTTCAACCGCGTCACCGGAGTGATCGCCGCTCAAGCCGACGCGACGCTCGACCTCGCGATCGGCGACGTGAACGGCGACGGCCGCTACGACATCGTCACCGCGCAAGGAGAGGCGCCGAGCTTCCTCGACAAGGTGTACGTGAACAACGGATCGGTCGACACGCTCGACCCGGTCGCGATGGCGCTCGAGACGCCGTCGATCGCGACGCCGGCGACGAAGTTCCACGCGCAGCTCCGCGACGCGATCAACGACGACGGCCACGTGAACGTGACCGCGCGGTTCGTGGCCGCCACGAAGGACGCCGCCGCGGGAACGCTCGCGAGCGGCAACGCGACGCACATGGGCACCGGCCTGTTCCGCGCGCCCGTCCCGACCGGCGCGACGACGACGTGGGAACAGCTCGCGTGGATCGCGAAGGACTCTGCCGGCAACGTCACGCACTTCGGACCGATCACGATCGGCGGCACGTCGACGTGGTCCGACCTCGGCAACGCGAAAGCCGGCGCGAAGGGTCTGCCCGAGCTGTTCGGCGTCGGCCACCTGTCGAGCGGCACGCCCGGCTCGATGAACCTCGTGTCGGCGCGCGCGTCGTCGGCCGCGATGTTGTTCGTGAGCCTCGCGAGCAGCCCGGTGCCGCTCGCGGGCGGCACGCTCGTCGCCTACCCGCAGATCCTCGCGCTGCCGCTCGCGACGAACACCGCGGGCGAGCTCACGCTGCCGTTCACGTGGCCGTCCGGCATCCCGGCGGGCACCAACGTGTTCGCGCAGTTCGTGATCGCCGACGCCGCCGCGACGGCGGGCGCCGCGTTCTCGAACGCCGTGATGCTCACCGCGCGCTGATCGCGCGCTGGACCCCGAGGAAGACGAACAGGAGCGCGCCGACCGCGACGCGGTAGGTCCCCGCGTCGCTCGTGCCTTCCGCGAGCAGGAAGGTGCGGATCACGCCGAACATCACGACGCCGACC
>CAZBOK010000276.1:0-6267 GCA_964493525.1 uncultured Phycisphaeraceae bacterium
AGGTCCGCGGCCTCGTCCCAGCCGAGGTGACGCAGCATCATCTCGCCGGAGAGGATCACCGAGCCGGGGTTCACCTGGTCCTTGTTCGCGTACTTCGGCGCGGTGCCGTGCGTCGCTTCGAAGATCGCGTGCCCGGTGTCGTAGTTGATGTTCGCGCCCGGCGCGATGCCGATGCCGCCGACCTGCGCGGCGAGCGCATCGGAGATGTAGTCGCCGTTCAGGTTCAAGGTCGCGATCACGCTGTACTCGGAGGGGCGCAGCAGGATCTGCTGCAGGAACGCGTCGGCGATCGCGTCCTTGATCACGATCTTCTTGCCCGCCATCGTCGTGATCTGCTGCCACGGCCCGCCGTCGAGATCGACCGCACCGAACTCGCGCTTCGCGAGCTGGTATCCCCAGTCGCGGAAACCGCCTTCGGTGAACTTCATGATGTTGCCCTTGTGGACCAGCGTCACGCTGTCCTTCCCCTGCTCGATCGCGTAGCGGATCGCGGCGCGCACGAGGCGATCGGTGCCGTCCTTCGACACCGGCTTCACGCCGAACCCGGACGCGGCGGGGAAGCGCACCTTGAGGAACGCCTTCGGGAAGTGCTCCTTCATCAGGCTCGCGAACTTCTGCGCGTCGGGAGTGCCCGCCTCGAACTCGATGCCGGCATAGATGTCCTCCGAGTTCTCTCGGAAGATCACCATGTCGACGGCGTCGGGCCGCTTCACCGGGCTCGGCACGCCCTCGAACCAGCGGACCGGGCGCAGGCAGACGTAGAGGTCGAGGATCTGCCGCAGCGCGACGTTCAACGAGCGGATGCCGCCGCCGACCGGCGTGGTGAGCGGGCCCTTGATGCCGACGCGGTACTTCTTGAACGCATCGAGCGTGGCGTCGGGCAGCCAGTTCTGCGTCTTGTTGAACGCCTTCTCGCCCGCGAGCACTTCGAGCCACTCGATCTTGCGGTCCCCGCGGTAGGCCTTCTCGACCGCGGCATCCATCACGCGCACCGAGGCGCGCCAGATGTCGGGACCGGTGCCGTCACCCTCGATGAACGGGATGATCGGGTTCATCGGCACGGAGAGTCCGGTGGCGGTCATCGTGATCGGGTCGGCCATGGCGGAAGCGATCCTGTTCGGGGTCGGGATTGAAGCGCGGCATTTCAACCGGGAACGCGCGGCGAGGGAAGCGGGCAGCAGCTCTCGCGGCGCCGGCCGGGAACCTCGAATCGACCGGGACGTTCCCCGGGGCCTTCCGCCGTCCCGTCCCTAGGATTCGCGAAACCATGACCAAGAACGCGCTCCGCCTCCTCCCCGCCTTGTTCCTGATGTCGTGCTCGATCCTTCCGGCGCCGAAGCGGGACGAGACCGACGTCCAGGCGAAGGCCGATCGCGTGCTGCGCGAGCTGTCGCAGGTGCGCGGCGTCGAAGTGAAGCAGGGCGTCCCGGCGGCGGCGCAGAACAAGTCGGAAGCGCGCTCGTTCATGGAGCGCGAAGCCGAGGACGAGTGGACCAAGTCGGGACAGTTCACCGAGCGGGAGTGGAAAGCGTTCGGGCTGATCCCGAAGGACGTCGATCTCAAGAAGACGATGCTCGACTTCCTCGAGGCGGAAGTCGGCGGGTACTACGACCCGAAGCAGAAGCGCTTCTACACGGTGTCCGACAGCGACAAGCACGACATGGGCATCGAGGAGTTCGTCCTCGCGCACGAGCTCACGCATGCGCTCGACGATCAGCATCACGACCTCACCAAGCTCGACGACGAACGCCAGAAGAACAGCGACGCGCTCGACGCGCTCTCCGGTTTCGTCGAGGGCTCGGCGAACGAAGGCGGCGCGGAGCAGCTCATCTGCACGGTCGGCGTCCCGGCGTCCTCCGCGGGACCGACGGGACGCACGCTGGTGACGTTCCTGTCGTGGGCGATGCAGCAGTCGATCGGCTCGCCGGACGTGTCGGACCTCGTGGTCGGCGACGACGATGCGCCGAAGTCGGTGAACGACGCGCCGCCGATCGTCCGCGACCCGCTGCTCGCGCACTACACGGTCGGCTGGCACTTCGTGAACGAGCTGCGCGGCGAGTTCGGCTGGGGCGCGGTCGACCGCGCGTTCTCCGATCCTCCCGAGTCGACCGAGCAGATCTTCTTCCCCGAGCGGTACATCGACCGCCGCGATCGTCCGGTCGCCGTCGAGCTGCCCGCCGCGCCGAACGGCTGGCGCATCGTGCACGACGACACACTCGGCTACCTCGGCACCAAAATCCTCCTGACGCAGCTGCTCGACGATGACGCCGGCAGGGACGCGTCGGGCTGGGACGGCGACCGCTACGCGCTGCTCGACACCGGCGCGGGCGACGCGATCGGCTGGGTCACCGTGTGGGATCGCGCGGGCCAGGCGTCCGACTTCGAGGACGACATGCGCACGCTGCTCGGACTCCATCACGGCGCGGCGGGCGCCGCCGGGACGTGGGCGGTGAAGCGCGCGGACGACGTCGTGTCGGTCGTGATCGGCGCGCCCGCCGGCACCGCGGAGCGCACGAACGACGCGCTGCTCGCCGGCGCGAAGCTGACGCGTGCCGCGGACGACGAGTCGCCCGACACGTGGTATGGCAACCTCGCGCGCTGGCCGATCTCGTTCCGCTCGCTCGACCGCGCGAACCAGTTCCGCGTGCTCGGCGGACTCGCGATCGACTGGCGCGGCCACGACGGCGGGCACCGCCTGCGTCTCGCCGACAGCCTCCTGCTGCACAGCGAGAACAACCCGGACCGCACGGGCTTCTGGCTGCTGTGCGGACTCGCCGGGTTCGCGACCGACGAGAAGCAGGACTTCTCCCAGGCGCGCATCGATCCGTTCCTGATCGAGTGGCACGGCCGCTCGAGCGGCGCCGACCGGCGGTCGAAGTTCTCGCTCGGCCTGCGCGCGATCGACTACGAGCGCACCGGCGAGGACAAGCAGTTCGACCTGCTGTGGGGCATCCTCTCGCGCGTGAAGTGGGGTCCGAAGAGCGTCGACGGCAAGCGCCTGCGCATCCTCTTCATCCCGATCCCGGGCGTGTGACCGGTCGCGATCGCTCGACCGAGTCGCTTGCCGACCCGTCGATCCTCCGCTATTTCCTCGCGCCTTCCTGCGGAGGCACGAGAGACATGACGACGACGAAGCCGGCGGTCACCATCTACACGCAGCCGGGATGCCCGCCCTGCAAGGCGGCGAAGGAGTTCCTGACGCACCACGGCGTGCAGTTCAACGCCAAGGACATCACGCAGGACGACGCCGCGGTCGACGAGCTGATCGCGCTGGAGTCGCAGAGCACGCCGACGATCGTGGTCGGCAAGCGCGTGATGATCGGCTTCCGCCCGACCGAGCTCCTGCAGTGGATCCAGGAAGGCGCCGCGCCCGCGCAGTGAGCGCGCGCCGCGTCACTGCCCCGCGAACGCGGCGTTCAACACGCTCGCGAGGCGCACACCGGCCTGCTTCAGGCGTCGATCGATCACGACCGTCCGCGTCGTGAGGTATTCGCGCGTCAGCTTCGCGCCGCTCTCGAGCGGCCGACCGCGCGCGTCGCGGTAGGCCGAATCCTCCGCGAGCCGCCACGACTCGTCGACCCAGTCGCGCAACGGCGTGCGGGTCCACTCCGCGACGTCGTCGTCGCCGATGTCGGCGCGCAACTGGTCGGCGTAGACGTCGTCATCGAGGTGCTGGCGCTCGATGATCTCGCTGTCCCACACGGCGTGCAGGTTGGTCGGCGTGCCTTCGAACTCGACCTTGATGTCGTTGCCGCCGCGATCCGCCGCGCGCGAGCAGTGCAGCGGCTGATGCAGGTCGCCGATCAGGTGCACGACCCACATCAGCGCTTCCTTGCGATCGGCCGGCTTCGCGTGCGGATCCTTCAGCACTGCGACGAACTTCTCGGTCGCCGAGACCACGCAGCCCTCCGCCCCGCAGTCGCGCGCGTCGTCGTACCGCTCCGCGCCGGGACGGATGTTCACGTAGTGCCACGGCCCCGTCTCCTTGCGCTCCTTGCGGATCTGGTCGGCCCAGTTCGAGACGTCGGCGAGGGTTTGGTCGCCGAGCAGCGCGTTCACCTGCGCGCGCGCGGCGTCGGACAGACGACCCGCGGCGATGCGGCTCACGATCCGGTGGCCCTTCGGCCCCCACGGGAACGCGGTGGGAACGGGCAGCGCGAGCAACGCGATGCCGGCGAGCACGAGGATCCGCTGCGTTTTCACGACGACCTCCGCGGGACGAGACGCGTCGGACTTGAGACGCGCGCGGCCACGAGGTCAAGTCAAGGTTCGACGACCCCGCCCTCGACGTACGAAATGCGCAGGCGCTTCTCCTTGGCGCCCGACTCGAGCTGCACTTCCTGCATCAGGACGAGCTGGCCGTAGAACGTCGCGCCGACTCCGAGCGCGGCGAGCGGCATCTCGAGGTCGACGCGCAGTTCGCCGTTCGCGGGGATCGTGACCTTCAAGCTCGCGTCGACGGTCGCGGGATCGACGAGGATCCACTGCGGCGTCCCGCGCCACGGGAGGAAACCTTCCTGCATCGAGACGAGCAGGACGCCGTTCGCGCCGGGCTGGCCGTGCATCGTGAAGCCGGCGCGGCTGCCGGCGGAGAGCGCGTGATCGAGCACGATGCGCGGCAGCTCCGGCTCGAAGCGGTAGACGTCGTCGGGCCGCGACGAGTGGATCTTGTCGGCGCTCGGCTCGGGGCCCGACACGACGCTGCGCGACCCGGCCGCGAGGTCGACGCGCGCCACGCTCGCGTGCGAAAAGTCGATGCGCCCGGTGCCGCGCACCGCGGCGCGCCCGGCGATCTCGCCCTCGGACCACAGGACGACGCCGCCGATCTGGTCGATCGCGGGCAGCGCGCCGACGTCGGCGCAGCGCGAACGCGTCGCGGTCACGCGCGACTCCTCCGCGTGGATCGCGCCGAGCCGCGACCCGAACACGTGGACGCGGTTCGCGCGGCGCACGGTCAGCGCGAAGTCGCCGTCGTGCGACTGCAGCACGACCGGCCCGGAGCAGTCCTCGATCGTGATCGGGACGCCGGGTGAATCGGCCTTGAGCCCGACGAGGTGCACCGGCGGCCCCTTCGGCACGCCGGCGATCGTGATCGGCCCGGTGATCCGGACGCGCCCCACGGACGACGCGATCACGCTGATGCCCGACTTCACGCGGAAGCCCGGATACCAGCCGGGATGCACGAGCACCGTCTCGCCGGGCAACGTCGCGTCGATCGCGGGCTGGATGTCGGCGAAGCGCGCGCCCGCGCCGGCGGATGCATCGACCTCGAGCGCGCCGCCGAAGAGTCCGAGGTGCCGCGTCGACTCGACGCCCGCGGTGTTCGGTTTCGGCGCGAGCGGGACGGCGAGCAGCGTGCCGGCAATGACGAGGAAACCGAGCGCGTCGAGCAGCGTCGCGCGGCGGCCGTCGATCGCGCGGCGCGAGCGCAGGACGACGAGCGCGATTCCGATCAGCAGCGCCAGCCCCGACAACGCCGCGCCGCGCGCGACCGACGGTTGGACGAACTGCAGCACGAGGTCGTGCCGCCCCTTGGGCAGCGGCAGCGAGATGAGCGAATCGCGCGGCTCCGCGGCGCGCTCGACCGACCCGTGCGCGACCCAGCCCGGGAAGTAGCTCTGGTTCACCAGCAGGAGATCGTCGCCGGTGAGCTCGCCGGTGACGTGGATCGTGTTCGGCGTGATCGTCGCCGCGACCGTGCCCGCGCCGTGCGCGAGATACACCTCGCCGCGATAGGCGGGATCGCCGCGGCCGCGCACGCGATCCTGCGAGGGGATGTCGGAGTGCCCGCACGGATTGCCCTTGTTCTGGCGCACCGCTTCGAACAGCTCGCCGCCCCACTGCAGCTCCTGCTTCTTCTGCATCTCCTGCACGAATTCGCCGGACGCCGCGAGCCCGGGCGTCGGCGGCACGGTGAACGCGGCCGCCGCGATGCGACGGTTCACCCACACCGCGGGCAGGAGCGCGCCGAGGACGAGGGCCGCTCCGAGCACGCGACGCGCGCTCGGCGTCGCGCGGCCGGCGACGAGCTGCAGGAGCGCGTCGGCGCCGAAGCCCGCGGCGAGCGCGAGCGCGAACGCGGCGGGCGCGAGCAGACGCTCGGGCGCCTGCATCGACTTCAGGATCGGCAGCGCGTGGAGCGCGTCCCACAACGACGGGCGCGCGCCCGACCCGAGCGACATCCAGACGAAGAATGCCGCGAGCACGAGGAACCCGCGCGTCTTCCGCGGGCGCAGCAGGAAGCCGGCGAGCGCGAGCAGCACGAAC
>CAZBOK010000277.1:0-6251 GCA_964493525.1 uncultured Phycisphaeraceae bacterium
GTCGCTCGCGGCGGCGCTCGACGCGCGCGACGCGTTGCGCGATCGCCTCGGGCGCGGGCTGGTCGACGATCCGCCGCTGACGATCAAGGACGGCGGGCTGATCCGCGCCGGTTTCTCGGCCGAGCTCGACGAGTTGAAGTCGATCGGCAGCGACGGCCACCGCTTCCTCGCGCAGTTCCAGACCGACGAGATCGCGCGTACCGGCATCGCGAACCTGAAGGTCGGGTTCAACCGCGTGTTCGGCTTCTACATCGAGATCACGAACAGCGGGAAGGACCGCGTCCCCACCCACTACATCCGCAAGCAGACGCTGAAGAACGCCGAGCGGTTCATCACGCCGGAGCTGAAGGATCACGAGTCGAAGGTGCTGGGCGCGGAGGAGCGCTCGAAGGCGCTCGAGTACGAACTGTTCCAGGAGCTGCGCGCGGCCGTGGTCGGGGAGCTCGCGGCGCTGCAGCGCACCGCGGCGGCGATCGCCGACCTCGATGCGCTGTGCGCGTTCGCCGAGGTCGCGGCACTGCACGGCTGGGTGCGGCCCGCCGTCGACGATGGCGACGCGTTCGACGTGGTCGACGGCCGTCACCCGGTGCTCGCCGCGACGCTCGGCGCGTCGCGCTTCGTCCCGAACGGTTGTCGCCTCGACGGCGGCGCGCGGCGGCTCGCGATCGTCACCGGCCCGAACATGGCCGGCAAGTCGACCTTCATCCGCCAGGTCGCGACGATCCAGATCCTCGCGCAGACCGGGTCGTTCGTCCCGGCGAAGTCGGCGACGATCGGCGTCAGCGACCGCGTGTTCGCCCGCGTCGGCGCGTCCGACGATCTCACGCGCGGCAACTCCACGTTCATGGTGGAGATGACCGAGACCGCGAACATCCTGAACAACGCGACGGCGAAGAGCCTCGTCATCCTCGACGAAGTCGGCCGCGGCACGTCGACGTTCGACGGGATGGCGCTCGCGTGGGCGATCTCCGAGCACCTGGTCGACGTCGTGCGCGCGCGGACGCTGTTCGCGACGCACTACCACCAGTTGATCGAGCTGAAGGAGAGCCACTCCGGCGTGTTCAACCTGAACGTCGCGGTGCGCGAGTGGGGCGACGAGATCGTGTTCCTGCACCAGATCGTCGAAGGCGGCTCGGACCGCAGCTACGGCATCCACGTCGCCCGCCTCGCCGGCGTGCCGGAGGCGGTGCTCGCGCGCGCGGCGCAGATCCTGAAAGACCTCGAAGCGAGCGCACCCGACCTGCGCCCGGTCCGCCGCGACGGCGACAAGCGCGGGACCGAGCGCGTGCAGCAGGCGCTGTTCGAGTCGGCCGAGAAGAAGCTCGCGCGCGATTTGAAGGAGATCGACATCGATCGGCTGAGCCCGATGGACGCGCTGCTCAAGCTGAAGGAGTGGAAGGAGCGCGCCTGAGCGTCGAGCCGATCACGGCTTCCGCTCGGCGAGGAACGAGTCGCCGAGGCCGTTGCCGTCGCCGCTGACGAGATCGTCCGCGAGCGACGAGAAGACGACGCGGCGACCGCTGTTCGAGACGTCCGGCTCGTCGGACGGCTGCGATGCGTCCCCACCGCCCTTCGCGACCGAGACCCGCCGTGTCGCGTGCTTCTTGCGGTCGTGCACGAACACGTCGCGGAAACCGAGAGCATCTCCGGGCACGAGGTTGGTCGCGAGCGACGTGAACACGACGTAGCGGCCGTTCTGGGAGATCTCGGGATCGCGGCTGTCGAGGTCGCCGAGCACGCCGCCGCCGTTCACCGAGACGCACGTCGTGGTCCCGGCGACGGTGTCGCGCACGAAGATGTCCTCGTCGTCGTTCCCCGGCCCGTTCGCATCGAGGTCGGTGGCCCCCGACGCGAACGCGATGAAGCGGCCGTCGAACGACACCGACGGCGCACGCGACGACTCGTCGCCGGACGCGCCGAGCACGTTCCTCGAGACGAGAGACGTGACCCCGGTTTCGCGATCGTGGATGAACACGTCGCTCGCCGAGTTGTCGTCGCTGCCGACGAGGTCGGACGTCGTCGACGTGAACGCGACGAATCGCCCGTTGCCCGAGATCGCCGCGTCGAACCCGCCCTTAGAGGCCTCCGCTCCGTTCGAGGCGACGGAGACGCGCGTCGTCGCGCCCGTGACCCGGTCGTGGACGAACACGTCGGCCTTCCCGTTGGTGTCATCGGCGACGAGGTTCGTCGCGGATGACTCGAACGCCACGAACCTGCCGTCCTCCGAGATCGACGGACGGATCGAGTTGCCGTCGACCTCCGCACCGCTCGAGTCGACCGACACGCGCGTGGTGACGTGCTTCTTGCGATCGTGCACGAAGACGTCCGAGTGCCCGAGCGTGTCGCCCGCGACCAGGTTGCTGGCGTCGGACTCGAACGCGATGAACCGTCCGTTCTTCGAGATCCGCGGATGCGCGGACTGGTTGTTCGATTCGAGCCCGACCGGATCGCGCGTGATCATCGTTGTCTTCCGCTTCTTCAGGTCGCGGACGAACACGTCGGCCTTCTCGTTCCCGTCCGGGGCGACGATGTTCGACGCAGTTGAGGTGAACACGACGAACCGTCCGTTCGAGGAGATCGATGGCGCCGAGCTCGCGCCGTCGGTCTCGACGCCGCCCTTGCCGACCGACAACAGCTTGACCGAGCCCGCGCTCGCGGCGCTCGCGAAGAGCAGCGAGCCGGTGAGACCGACGGACAGGACGGGTGAGAGCTGCATCGAGGATCTCCGTGGGAACCGGAGATCCGGACGCGACCGGCCGCCGCACACCGACACGGATTCCGTCAGCGGACGGGCAGCACCGGGACGAGCCGCGACAACTCGGTCGCCGAAAGTTGCGTGTTCCCCGTCACGAGCCGGACCACTTCGGCGACGCGGTCGCTCCGCAGCGCGTCCAGCACCTCCTGCCACGGCGTGTCGGCGGGGCCGCGGATCACGTTCACGTGGTTCTCCGCGACGAAGCGCGTTCCCGCCGGCACGAGCGCGGCGCGCAACCGGCCGCGTCCGACCGAACCGGTGACGCGGTTCACGACGATCGCCGGCCCGACGTCGGGCGCATCCCACGCGATGAACTGCATCCGCTTCGGGTGCTCCGGCGCCCACGAGATGGCACCGTCGTCGCCGACGTTGTGCGCCCACACGAGCGGCACGGCGCCGCCTCCCGGCCCGCGGCGCAGTTTCTCCACGTGTTGGTTCCACACGCAGCGACCGGTCTTCACGGTGCATCCGAGCTCGGCAAGCGACCGATGGCCGGCGCGCAGCGCGACGAGTTGCTCGGGCCGCTCGAGGAAGAGCGGCGCGCCGTCGGTCGCGCGGAACACGTGGCGCTCCGACCGCGCGCCCTTCTTCAGGACGATGAGCATCACCGACTGCTGAGCCGCGTCGAAGAGGTCGGTCTCGCCGAGGATCTCGAGCGATTCGATCGCCGCGTGATCGAGCAGGTGCCGCCGTAGGCCTGCGAAGTAAGCGCCGTTGTTCATCGACGGGGCGACGACGAACGCGAGGCGCCCGCCCGGCCGTAGCGCCGCGAGCCCGAGCGCGAAGAACAGCGCGTACGCGTTCGGCCGGCCGGACACGACGGAGCGCCAGCGATCGACGCGCGGTTCGTTCGCGGACAGCTCGAAGTACGGCGGGTTGCCGATCACCAGGTCGAACTCCGCGGGCGGCGGCGCTGCGATCGCGTCGCGGAGCGCGACGTCGAGCCCGCGCGCGCGACAGAGCTCGACGAGCCGCGGATCGACGTCGAAGCCGGAAACGACGGCGTCGGGGCAGCGCTCGCGGACGTCCTCGAGGAACTCGCCCGAGCCGGCGCCCGGATCGAGCACGCGCATCCCCGGCGCGAACGCGACGCGGTCGAGCAGGCGCGCCCGCACCGATCGCGGCGTGAAGTACTGGCCGAGCCGCTTGCGATGCGAAAGCGGCGTGCGAGCGAGGTAATCGAGCGACTCCGCGCTGAGTCCGGCGGATCGTTCCGCGATCGACATGTCGGAGACAGTACCGGCCGCGCGCGCGGCGTCCCTACACTTCCGCTTCCCCGCGAGATCCTCGCGACATCCTCGGAGCGGAAGATGAACCGATCACTGACTGCCTCGATCCTGATCGCTTGCACGGCGCCGTTCGCGGACGCGGCGGTGCGCAAGGTCCCGCAGCAGTTCACGACGATCGCCAACGCGGTGACCGCGGCGAACTCCGGCGACACCATCCTGATCTCGCCGAACTCCGCGTCCGGCAGCCACGGCGTTTACACCGAGAACGTCAACGTCCCGAACACGAAGGTCGGGCTGAAGTTCATCGGCAAGAAGAACCCGGTCTGGGACGGGACTCAGGCGAGCCAGCTCGTCGTCGCCGGGCCGAACAACGACAACGTGGTCCTCCGCGGCATCACGTTCCGGAACGGAGTGAGCCAGGTCCAGATCACCGGCGCGCACGCCGTCATCGAGAACTGCACGTCGCTCTCGGCGCTCGACGACAACGCGTTCACGATCTTCGGCGACTCCGCGCAAGTGAACGACTGCGTGATCCGCGACTGCTACGACGCCGCCATCTTCATCAACGGCGCCGACGCGCGGGTCGACGGCAACCGCATCGCGAACGTCGACGAGGTCGCGATCACGCTCGCCAACTGCGCGAATTCCGTGGTGCAGAACAACACGGTCGACTCCGCATATCGGGCCATAGCGGTGACGGACGGCGACGGCGTCGTGATCGCGAACAACCGGCTGTCGACCCTCGCGAGCGGCGCGATCCTGTTCTCGGGCGATTCCGTGGCGGTGCGCAAGAACCGCATCCGCAACGTGACCGGCGACCCCGGCGACAACGGTGCGCACGCCGTCGCGGCGCAAACCGGCTCGGACGACTGCGTGATCGAGAACAACACGTTCGAGCGCATCGCTGGAGCGGGGGTCTACGTGGACGGCACCCACGCGCGCATCGCGAAGAACGCGATGAAGGACGTCGGTCAGGGGATCACGGTGGTGAACGGATCCGCCGTCGGCGTTGCGGGTCCGACGATCGAGAAGAACGAGATCGACTCGGTGCTCGCAATCCAATCTCATGCGGCGATCGACGTCGTCGCCGACGACTTGACGATCGACCGCAACCGGATCACCGGCGTGAACAATTTCGAGGCCGGGATCGAGGTGAACGCGCTCGAGCTCGCCCCCGGCAACGGCGAGATCACCGACAACAAGCTGTCGCGTTGCCAGGGCGGCGGGATCTTCATCTTCGTCGACGGCGTCGCCATCGCGGACAACACGGTCACCGACAGCGGCTGCGCGTTCAGCAGTTCGTGCGCGTTCCGGATCGGCGCCGATTGCCACGTGACCGGCAACACCGCGAAGAAGATCTCCGGCGACGGCTTCGTCATCGACGGCCACGGCGCGGGCATCGACGGCTGTGTCGCGAGCGAGTGCGCGGGCGACGGGTTCGACATCGATGCAACGGCGACCAACGTCTCGCTCGACGGGTGCAGTGCGAAGAACTGCCGCGGCGAGGGCCTCGACGTGACGACCGGCGCCATGAACATCGAAGTCACCAACTGCACGTTCAAGAAGAACCGCATCGACTTCGCCGGCAACTCGCTGCTCACCGTGAACTCGGGCAACGTGTTCGACACCGGCGGCGCGACGACCGCTCCCGAAGTCGACTTCCCCTGAGCCGTCTCTTCGCGGCTCCCGGCCGGCCCGACTGAAGTGAAATCGACGTGAGTCGGGAAGTCTCGCTCTCGCGTCGGGCAGCGCGCGTCGGCGCGGGATATGATCCCGCCGCATGTCTCCAGCCACCGCCCTCGACCTGAAGTCCGAGATCCTCCGCCTCAAGAAGGAACGAAACGCCGTGATCCTGGCGCACTACTACCAGGACTCGGAGATCCAGGACCTCGCCGACCATCTCGGCGACTCGCTCGAGCTGGCGAAGCGCGCCCGCGACGCCCGCGACGCCGAGGTGATCCTGTTCTGCGGCGTGCACTTCATGGCCGAGACGGCCAAGATCGTGAACCCGAAGAAGGTCGTGGTGATCCCCGACCTCGAGGCCGGCTGCTCGCTCGCCGAACAGTGCCCCGCCGACCAGCTGCGCGCGTGGAAGCAGCAGCATCCCGACCACTACGTCGTGATGTACATCAACTGCAGTGCGGCGACCAAGGCGGAGAGCGACGTCATCTGCACGTCGAGCAACGCCGAGCGCGTGATCCGTTCGATCCCGGCCGACCGGCCGATCCTGTTCGGCCCGGACAAGAACCTCGGCGCGTTCCTCGCCA
>CAZBOK010000278.1:0-6245 GCA_964493525.1 uncultured Phycisphaeraceae bacterium
TGCGGGACGAGCCTCGGCGCGACGGTCGCGCTCCACGTCGCGCGCCATCGCCGCGCGAACGCGATGGTGCTGATCACTCCGCCGCCGCTCCGCGAGCTGATCCTCAGCCACTATGCGTGGTGGAACCTCTGGCTCCTCGCGCTCCCGGTCGTCTCGCGCGTGCCCGACGAGCTCGACGCGCTCGCCAACGCGCGCGAGGTGCACGTCCCGGCGGTGTTCGTCGTCGCGCAGAGCGACGGGATCGTCCCGACGCCGTTCCAGATGCGCGTGGTCGAGGCGTATGCCGGCGAGCGCCGCGTCGTGACGGCCGACGGCGGCCACGGCGATTGGGCGCGCGGCGAACCGCTCGACGCGCAGCGCGAGGCGATCCGCGCGATGCTCGCGAAGCTCTGATCGCAGGCGTTCATTCGCCGCGGCGGTGCGATCTGCGCTCGACGATCACCAGCACGACGAACGCGATGATGCCGACCATGCTCGCGCAGTCGAGCGTGCGCTCCGGCCCGATCCGCCGGATCGCCTGCCCGGCGAGGAAACCGCCCGTGCCGTAGCCGAGGCCGAGCGACATCGAGAACAGCGCCTGGCCCGTCGTGCGGGCTTCCTGCGGGACGAGCCCCGACACGATGTGCACCGCCGAGGAGTAGAAGAGCCCGAAGCAGACGCCGTGCGTGACCTGCAGCGCGGTCATCGCGAACACGCCGTCGACGCGCGCCATCACGAACCAGCGCACCGCCGCGAGCAGCACCGCGAACGCCGCGAGGTGCGCGGGACGGAAGCGCCGCACCAGAGCCGTGCCGCCGACGAACACGAGGACCTCGCTGACGATCCCGACCGGGTAGAGCTGGCCGTTCTGCGCCGGCGTCAGACCCGCCGCCGCGAAATACCGCGGGCCGAAGAACTCGTAGGGCGCGAACGCGGCGGCGTGCAGGATCGCGACGACGAAGAGGAGCACGAGCGGTCGGATCCGCAGGATTTGCGCCGCGCCGATGCGCGGTCGCTCGGGCTCGACCTCGACGTGCATCGGCTGCGTGTCCGGCACGAACCAGGTCATGACGTGGAACGCGGTCATGCCGGCGACGAACGCGATCGGGATCACCTCGGGATGCCCGTCGCGCAGACGTCCGACGACGAGCGACGAGATCGCGAAACCGACGGAGCCCATCGCGCGCAAGATCCCGTAGCGGTTCCGGCGCGGACCGAGCGCGTCGATGATCGAGGCGTCGAGCAGCCCGGTCTGCACGTGGCCCGTCGTGCCGTGCAGCGCGATCAACGCGGCCGCGGCATACGGCGACGAGACGAACGACCACGCGATGCAAGTGCCGATCGCGACGAGCGTGAGCGCGCGCTGGAGTCGGCGCCGCCAGCGGAGCCGGTCCGCGAGCCGCGAGATGAAGAAGTTGCCCACGAACGCCGACGCGACGAACAACGGCGCGAGCAGCGAGATCACGTCGTCGGAGAAATGCAGCCCCTGCGTCGCCCAGGTGGTCCAGTAGGGCGACCAGCTCCCGAGGTAGAGGAGGTAGCAGAAGTAGGTGAGGCCGAAGCGCGCGAGCGGCATCCGGCCGACAGCATGGTGATTCGCGGGCGCATCCGAAAGCGCTGCGCGCGGATGCGGCCCGATCGGCTTCAGGTCCGCGCGCGCTCCCGACGCCGCGCCCACCAACGATCGAGCGAGAACCGATCGTCCTCGGCGGGCATGCACAACACGAACAGCAACAGCAGCGTGCGCGGGATGACGTGAGTGTGGAACTGGTAGAGCGCGTCCTGCAGGAGATGTCCGAACGTCACGAGCACGAGCACGCCGCCGAGCGCGAACAGCGACGGACGGATCCACAGGCCGATCAACAGGAGGCCGCCCGCGACCAGCTCGATCACCGGCACCGCGGTCCCCGTGGCCCACAACGACCACGTGGGAAGGAACGTGTCCGCGAACGGCTCGACGAACAGGCGGCGCGCGTGCTCCGTCGGCCCGAGCGTGAAGCACTTCCAGAACCCCGCCATGAAGAAGATGAGCGCGAGGATCTCGCGTGCGACCAGGATCGCGAAGGCGCGGTTCGAGGCGTTGGTCGAGTTCATGTGCGGTTCCGCGAGTGATGGAAGGTCGCGCCCGCCGAGAGCGCGATGCCGCCGAGGATGAGCGCGCCGGCGATGAGCAGACGCCGCGTGACCGATTCGCCGAGCAGCGCGACGCCGCCGACGGCGACGAGGACGGGCACCGAGAGCTGCGCGATCGCCGCCTGGTTCGCGGGCAGCTCGCGCAGGGCGCGGTACCACGCGACGTAGCCGAGCCCGGACGCGATCGCGCCGGAGGCGACCGCGAGCACGACGCCGCGCGGCTCGACGTGGAACCGCCCCATCGCGCACAAGCTCACGACGATGGCGAGCGGCACCGACCGCACGAACGCGGCCGTCGTGCGCGCGAGCGGCTCGCCGGCGCCGCGGCCGCGCAGCGAGTACGCGGCCCACGCGAGGCCCGCGACCGCCATCGACGCCGCACCGAGCGGATCGGGCGCCGCGACCCCGGGCAGCACGAGGTACACGAGTCCGGCGCACGCGACCGCGAACCCGACCCACTGCAGCGGTCGCGGGCGCTCGCCGAAGCGGATCGCGCCGATCATCATCGTCGCCTGCACGGTCCCGAACAGGATGAGCGCCCCGGTGCCGGTCGGCAGCGCGACGTACGCGAACGAGAACGGGATCGCGTAGAGGAACAGGAGCGCGCCCGCGACCCACGGCGCCTTCACGCCGTTCGACGCCGCACTCGTCACCCGGCTGATCGCGACCAGCGTGACGGCGCCCGACAGCAACCGGATCGTCGAGAACGTCGCCCAGTCGATTGCACCGCTCGCGAGCGCGCAGCGACACAGGATCGAATTCGCCGCGAACCCGAACAGCGCGATCACGAGCGCGACGATCATCCGGCCTCGAACGCCCCAGTCGCCGAAAGCCGAACTCCGAAAGCCGAAAGCCCTCTCCCCCTCATCCCTCATCCACCTCGACCTGCAGGCGGATCTGCCGCAGGATCCCCGCGACGCGCTGGCAATCGGACTGTTGCCCGGTGAACACGATCGCCTTCCCTTTCTCGTGTGCTTCGAGCGTGATCGCGTGCGCCTCGGACTCCTTCTTGCCGGTCGCCTTCTGCACCTGCAGCACGACCTCGTCGAATGCGTGCCACTCGTCGTTGTAGAGCACGACGTTCCACGGCCGTGCGGTGTCGATCGCCGAGTCCTCGATCACGTCGGTCTGCGTCGCGGTCATGCCGCACAGGATATCGCCGCGTTCCGCGGCCGCGGGCGGGCCGGTAGCATCCTCCGCGCATGTCGCCTTCGGGAAGTCCGCTCTTCGACGGGAAGCTCGCGCTCGTCACCGGCGCGTCGTCCGGCTTCGGCCGCTCGATCGCGCTCTCGCTCGCGGCCGGCGGCGCGCGCGTCGCGTGCGTCGGTCGCAACCCCGACGGGTTGAACGAAACGCTCGCACGGATCCGCGCCGCGAGCGGCAAGAAGGACGACAGCGCGATGTTCCTGTGCGACGTCACGGAGGAGGCGGAAGTCCTCGCGCTCGCGAATTCCGTGAAGCGCTCGCTCGGCGACGTCGCGATCCTCGTGAACAATGCGGGCGCCGCGGAGAGTGCGCCGTTCGCGAAGACCGACCGCGCGCTGTGGGACCGCATGATCGCGGTGAACCTGACCGGGCCGTACCTCGTGACGCACGCGTTCCTGCCGTCGATGCTCGAGAAGAAGTCGGGCCGCGTCATCGTCATCGCGTCGACCGCGGCGCGCGTCGGGTACGCGTACGTCTCCGCGTACTGCGCCGCGAAGCACGGCGTCCTCGGCCTGGTGCGCTCGCTCGCGCGCGAAGTCGCGGCGAAGGGCGTGACGGTGAACGCGGTGTGCCCGAGCTACGCCGACACGCCGATGACCGAGCGCACGATCGCGAACATCGTCGCGAAGACCGGCCGGTCGCCGGCCGAGGCGCGCGCGTCGATCGTCGCGAACAACCCGCAGGGCCGGCTCGTCACCGCGGACGACGTCGCGAGCGCGGTCGCGTGGCTCGCCTCGGACGGCGCCGCCGCGGTGAACGGCCAGGCCGTGAACGTCTGCGGCGGCGAGACCTTCAACTGATGACGCTGCATCCGATCAACCCCGAGTCGCTCGGCGCTCCGAAGGGGTACTCGAACGGCATCCTCGTGCGCGGCGATGCGGACCTGCTGTTCGTCGCCGGGCAGATCGCGTGGGACTCGAGCCAGCGCATCGTGTCGAGCGATTTCGCCGAGCAGTTCGGCCGCGCGCTCGACAACGTGCTCGCGGTCGTGCGCTCCGCCGGCGGCGACGCGGCGCACGTGGCGCGGCTCACGGTGTACGTGACCGACAAGGACGAATACCTCGCGCGCGTGAAGGACGTCGGCGCGGCGTATCGCGCGCGCATGGGCAAGCACTTCCCGGCGATGGCGCTGGTCGAGGTGAAGCGGCTGGTCGAGCCGGGCGCGAAGGTGGAGATCGAGGCGACGGCGGCGTTGCCGCGGAGCACGCGATGAGCAAGACACCGGCCCCGAAGTCGTTCCTCTACCGCGAGGACGACGCGATCGCGACGATCACGCTGTCGCGACCCGAGAAGCGCAATGCGCTCACGTTCGAGATCTACGCCGAGCTGCGCGACACCTTCCGTGCGCTGAACGAGCGCCCCGAGGTGCGCGCGATCCTGATCACCGGCGCCGACCCGGCGTTCTGCACCGGCGGCGACGTGAACGACATCATCGGAGCGCTTTTCTCGCGCGATGCCGCCGGACTGCTCGAGTTCACGCGCCTCACCTGCGACCTGATCCGCTCGATGCGCGAATGCACGACGCCGATCGTCGCGGCGCTGAACGGCGTGGTCGCGGGCGCCGGCGCCGTCATCGCGCTTGCGTCCGACTTCCGCGTCGCGTGCGACGACGCGCGCATCGCGTTCCTGTTCACGAAGGTCGGCCTCGCGGGCGCCGACATGGGCGCGGCGTACCTGCTGCCGCGCGTCGTCGGCGCCGGCCGCGCGACCGAGCTGCTGATGCTCGGCGATTTCATCGACGCCGCCGCCGCGGAGCGCGCCGGCCTCTACCACCGCGTCGTGCCGAAGGACCGGCTCGCGGCCGAGGCGCGCGCGCTCGCCGAGAAGCTGCGCGACGGGCCCGCGTTCGCGCTGCGCATGACGAAGAAGATGCTCGACGCCGAGGCGTCGCTGTCGCTCGATCAGGCGCTCGAGGCCGAGGCGCAGGCGCAGGCGATCTGCATGCAGCACCCGGACTTCCGCGAGTACTTCGACGCGTTCACCGCGAAGCCGCGCCGGCAGGCGGTCTTCTACAAGCGGGGCGCGGCGAAGTGATCGAACGACTCGCGGTCGGATTCGAAGCGCACCACCGCGAGCTCGAGCGCGCGGTCCGCGAGTTCGCGCGCGAGCGCGTCGAGCCGATCGAGTCGGAAGGCGGCGCGGAGGACGTGCAGGCGCGGCGCTTCCTCGCCGTGCTGCGCGACGTCGATCTCCTGCGCTGGAGCGTCCCGCCGTCGGCCGGCGCCCGCCACGACAGCCGTGCGATCTGCATCGTCCGCGAGAACCTCGCGCGCGCCTCGGGCTTCGCCGACGTGATGTTCGCGATGCAGGGGCTCGGCGCGGCGCCGATCGCCCTCGCGGGCACCGCCGAGCAGCGCGCGTTCTGGCTGCCGCGCGTGGTCGCCGGCGAAGCGATCGCCGCGTTCGCGCTCACCGAGCCGGAGGCCGGGTCGGACGTCTCCGCGATCACGACGAGCGCGACGAAAAACGGCGACGGATACCAGCTCGACGGCGTGAAGTGCCTGATCTCGAACGCCGGCGTCGCCGACTTCTACACCGTGTTCGCGAAGACCGACCGCGACGCGGGACACCGCGGCATCAGCGCGTTCGCGGTGCCGGCGAACACGCCCGGGTTGAGCGTGACGCAGCGCCAGCAGTTGATCGCGCCGCATCCGCTCGGCGTCATCCAGTTGAAGAACTGCCGCGTGCCGGCGACGGCGCGGCTCGGCGCGGAAGGCGACGGCTTCAAGATCGCGATGGCGACGCTCGACGTGTTCCGGCCCACGGTCGGCGCCGCGGCGATCGGCCTCGCGCGCCGCGCGCTCGCGGAAGCGGTCGAGCGCGCGCGCACGCGCCGCGAGTTCGGCCAGCCGATCGGCGCGTTCCAGATGATCCAGGCGCACCTCGCCGCGATGGCGACGGAAGTCGACGCCGCGCAGCTCCTCGTC
>CAZBOK010000279.1:0-6228 GCA_964493525.1 uncultured Phycisphaeraceae bacterium
CGCAGCTTCGCCGCGACGCCGCCGTCCGGGACGGTGAGCGCGCGCTCCGCAAACAGCAGCGCGGCCGGGCCATTGCAGGCGCGACGCGCCAGCTCGGCGCAAGCGACCAGCGCGGCCGGGACGTCGAACGCTTCCGGCGTGCGGTTCACCCACCCGCCGATCACGCGCGAGGACTCGGCCGAGTCGCCGGCGTCGAGCAGCGCGAGCGCGAGGAGCGGTGCGAGCGGCGCGTGCCGCTCGGGATCGGCGCGCCACAGATCCTGCAGCAGGAGGATCGCGCCCTGAGAGTTCCCGGCGTTCTCCATCGCGCCGGCGGCTTCGGCGACGGCGGCGATGGTCGGCGGCGAGAGCGGAGCGACGCGCATCAACGAATCGCGGAGATCCTCGACCTCGCGCAGGCGACCGTCCGCGAGCAGCAGCACGAGGACGCGGTGCAGGATCGCCTCGGCATCCTCCGGGTTGATCGCGCGGTCGAGCGAGTTCTTAAGGAGGTTCAGCGCACGCACGTGGTCGCCGACCGCGGCGAAGCAGTCGGCCAGCAGCACGTCGGCGCCGCGCGCCGCCGTCGAGCGCGGGAAGCGCGAGAGGAGCGTCTCGTACACCCCGTAGGCCGCGGCGAAGTCACCGCTCTTCTTGTAGAGGTCGGCCGTTCCGCGCAACGCATTCGCCGCGACGCTCGGGTCGCGCTGGCGGGTCAGCGCCATCTCGTAGAAGCGGTGCGATGCTTCCTTGGCGAGCGGTCGCTCCGACTTCGAATCGGTCGCCGGCGGGCCGGAGATGTGGAAGCCGTGGACCTCGCGGGCGACGTCGCAGCCCGCGGCCGCGGCGATCAGGTCGATCGTGAAGTCGGCGCGGCGCTCGTGCAGGTCGATCGAGATGATCGTCGTGCGGAGCGGTTCGGCGGCCGCGTCGTCGATGAGGATCTGCGTCTCACCGCGCGCGGCGAGCAGCGCGAGGAACTCCGCGGCGGGCAGGTCGCGCCCGCGGAGCGTGAACAGCGGGTCGCCGGACTCGGGACGCGTGACCTGCAGCTCCGGCTTCGCGGGGAGCAGGCGTTCGAGCCCGTGCGGCCCGGACAGATCCTCCTGCGCCGCGAGCCACGCTGGCGACGCGACGAGCACGGAGAGCGCGAGCAAGGCCGCGTGTCGCGCGTTCATCGGTGGTCCTTCCCGGCGGGTGCAGCGCCGCCGTCGGGTCCGGATGCCGGCGCGGGAGCTGGGGGCTGGATCAGCACGGCGCCGCGCGCGCGGTCGAGCGCGATCTCGTAGTCGCGCCGCATCACGTCGCCGAGCAGCGTGCAGGCTTCGGGTGCGCGCTCGGCGTCCTCGTGCGAGAGGCCGTCGAGGCGCAGCAGGAATTGCGCGGCGATGCGGCGCGCACCGTCGATGTCGCCGGCGGCGAGCCGCTGGCGGCCGATGTCGAGCACGTGCGGCTCGCGCGCCGGGGCTTCGTCACGGGATCCGTCCTCGTTCGATCCGTCCGCCGCTCGTTCGGCCTCGTTCGGTCGATCGAGCGGGCTCGACGCGGTCGGCGCGGACGCGCTCGACGTCGGGTGCGGCTGCGGCGCGGGCTCCACCGGCGCGGCGGCGGAATGCTTCGCTGCCGGCGCCGCTTCGTGGCTCAAGTCCCGGCGATCGCCGTCGAACAAGAAGGACAGTCCGATCGCTTGCCCGACTCCCGCCGCGACGACGGCGAGACCGGCAAGCACGAAGACGACGCGATTGCGCGATCCACGCGGGACGACCGCGGCGGACGACGATCCGTCTTGCGACGCCGTGGCCGGCAGCGTGTCGAACGGGGCTTGAACCTCGGGCGGTTGCGTGTCGGACATGACCTGCGTTCACGCCCGGCCTGCAGCGCGAGTCGCTGCGGGTCCGGGCTTCGCTCCATTCCGCTTCGTCACATCCGGTCGGGGACTTGAGGGATTCGGAAAAACTTGTCACTCGAGAGCGAAAGGATTTCCTCCAGATCGGCGCGCGTCGCGCGATCAGAGAAATGGGTCAGGGAGGGGACGCGCGACGGCCGATAGATGCGGCGGAGACGCCGATGCGCGCACTGACGCTCTGCATGATCGTGAAGGACGAAGCGGAGCTGCTCCCGCGCTGCCTCGACTCCGTCGAGGGCGTCGTCGACGAGATCGTGATCGTCGACACCGGATCGTCCGACTCGACTCGCGACATCGCTCGCGGGCGCGGCGCCCGCGTCATCGACCACGCGTTCGCCGACGATTTCGCCGCGGCGCGGAACGCCGGGCTCGCGGCCGTGACGACGCCCTGGGTGCTGGTGCTCGACGCGGACGAGTGGCTGCCGGAGGGGTCGCGCGCCCCGCTCGTGCGCGCGCTCTCGGCTCCATCCGCGAACCAGGCCGCCGGCTTCTTCCTCAACTTCGACAACGACCTCGGCGGCGGACGATCGCACGTCTGCGCGCTTCTGCGGGTGTTCCGCTCCGATCCCGCGGTCCGCTTCCGCTACCGCATCCACGAGCAGGTCATCCCGGACCTGATCGACTTCGCGCGCGCGCGTCGCCTCGGCATCCCGGTGCTCGAAAACGTGGTCGTGCACCACGACGGCTACCTGCCGGAGCGGTGCAAGAGCAAGGGCAAGGACCAGCGCAACGCGCGGCTGTTCGACCAGCAGGTGCGCGACACGCCCGACGATCCGTACGCCTGGTACAAGTACGCCGACTTCCTGCGCGTCCCGCGCGAAGGGGTTCGCGCACCGTTCACGGCGAAGGCGGCGCTCGAGCGCGCGGAAGCGATCCTCGATCGCATGGACCCCGCGATCGTGAAGCTCCTGTCGTTCCCGCCGGAGGTCTCGGCGCTGCTCGCGCTCGAGCACGATCGCGAAGGGGACATCGAGCGTGCGCTCGACGTCGCTCTCACGGGGCTGAAGCGCCACGGCCCCACCGCGAACCTCCTGTACGTGACCGGACGCCTGCAGCAGAAGCTCGGCCGGTCGCGCGACGCGTTGCGGACGTTCGCGCGCCTGCGAGCGCTCGACGGCGAGCTCGCCGCCGTCCCGCCGGAGCCCGGCATCACCGGACCGTCGGCGTTCGTCGGGATGGCGCTCGCGCTGTTCGACATGGGCCGCAAGCGCGCCGCGCGGACGTGCCTCGACCACGCGGTGGCGCTCGACGCGAACCACCTCGACGCGCGGCTCGCGCGCGCCCGCATCGCCCTCGACGGCGGCCGCGTCGAGGACGCGATCGTCGACTACCGCGCCGCGCGCGACGCCTGTCCGCGCGATCCGAGCGTCCGACTGCGGCTCGGCACCGTGCTCGTCGCGGTCGGCGAAGCGGCAGCCGCGGAGGCGGAGTTCCGCGCGGCGATGGAGCACGGTGCGGAGCAGGCCACCGTGTTGCCGTTGATCGCCGAGGCGCAGGTCTCGCGCCGCGACCTCGAGGGAGCGTACCGCACGCTTCTCGCCGCGCCGGAGGCGCCGGACGCCGCGATCGGCCTCGCGGTGCTGCGCGACCTCGCGCGCGGGCGCGATCCGTTCACGAATCCGTCGCAGGGCGGCGCGCAGGCCTCCCGATGGAAGCGCGCGCTGCAGCGCGCGGGTCTCCGCGCGCTCGCTCCGAACGCCTAGCGCGCGTCGGCCGCCGCGGACGCGACGCTCACGGCAGGAGTCGGAACTCGAACACCGAGCGCGAGAACGCGTCCTTGTCCGCTTCTTCCGGGGTGAGCTCGACCACCTGGATCGACGTCTGCAATCGCGCGCGCCACTCAGCGGCCGCGTCGCGCACCACGCGCGTGAGCGCGCTGTTGCGACGGCTCGCGACGTCGTGCTCGTCCGGCGTGCTCCCGCGCGGCGCGACGCGGATCTGACAGCAGATCTCGAGCGAGAAGTCGTGCTCGGCGACGGTGCGTCCGAACTCTTCGAGGAACGACATGCGGTCCGGGCGCACCGTGGCGCTGCCCGTCGCGAAGAGGCGTTCGGCCGGCATGCGCAGGACGACGCCGTTCCGATCGTCGAGGATCACGACCGAGCCGCGCTCGCTCTGCAAGAACCACTTCGCGACCGAGTGCTCGAGGAATTGAACGACGGCGCGCAGGTTTTCGAACGGTCCGACGTCGGAGTCGCGCCGACCTTGCGGCCACGCGGTGCCGATCACCTTGGGACGGAACGTGTCCGCGTTCTTCCCCTGCGTCATCGTCCCGCCGGTGCCCTTGTAGCTGAACGCGAACTGCACCGACTGACTGAGCTTCTTCAGCTTGTTCTTGTCGACCTCGGAGATCGCGTACATGACGACGAAGAACGCGAAGAGGAGCGTGATGAAGTCGGCGTAGGACACGAGCCAGCGCTCGTGGTTGACATGTTCCTCGGCTTTCTTCTTCTTCGCCACTTGCCGTCGCTCCTCCCGCTTACGCGGGTTGAGCGGCCCCTTCGGCCTCGCCGGCGGCCGGCTTCGCCGTCTCGCCGACCAGAACGCTCAGCGCCTGTTCGAGCGCCGAGGTCGGTTGGCCGTCGGCCATGCCCGCGACGCCTTCGATCACGAGCGCCCCCACCGCTTCCTCGCCGCGCATGCGCGCCTTCAGCTTGGAAGCGAGCGGGAGACAGATGAGGTTGGCAAAACCGACGCCGTACACGGTGGCGACGAACGCGACGGCGATGCCGGGGCCGAGCTTCGACGGGTCGTCGAGCGAGTGCATGACGTGAATGAGTCCGAGCACGGCGCCCAGGATCCCGACCGTCGGCGAGTAGCCGCCGCAGGCCTCGAACACGCGCGCGGCGTTGTGGAACCGCTCGCCGTCCTTCTCGACCGCCAGCTCGAGACGCGACCGCACTTCGGCCGCCGTCACGCCGTCGATCAGGAATCCGATCCCCTTCTGGAGCAACGGGTGCTTGAGCTGCGGCAGCCGCGCTTCGAGCACCAGCATGCCGTCGCGCCGGGCGACGCGGGACAGCTCGAGGATCTCCTTCGCGAGGCCACCGAGGTCATGGTGCGGCGCCTTGAACACCTGGCCGATCAGGCCTTTCGCGGCCGCCACCTCTTCCGAGCTGCTCGACAGGAGCACCGCGCCGATCGTCCCGCCGAACACGATCGCAGCCGCGGTGGGCACCATGATCGATTCGAGCGGGAGCCCTTCCATCATCGCGCCGCCGAGCAACGCGAGGACGCCGAGCACGGCTCCGATGAGGGAGAGGATGTCCACGACGAACCCCGAGGGACGGTCGACGCAACGGTTGTCGTCGCGAGGAGGCGTGCGACTGAAGCCGGATCCGACGAATCTTCGTTTCCGGATTCTCCGGGGCTGCGGCGCTCAAGCGGCGGGGGGTTCAGGCGAACAACAGCATGAAGCGTTTGCTCGAAGCGCTTCCGGGACCGCAGCACCGACCTGCTGCCGTGAACACTGGAAGAACCATGGCCCTTCGCATCAACAGCAACACTGCCTCGCTGAACGCGCAGACGAACTTGTCCGCCGTGACCAGCCGCGTCCAGTTGAACTTCAAGCACTTGTCCTCCGGTTTGCGCATCGCGACCGCGTCCGACGACGCGGCCGGTCTCGCGATCTCGGAGCGCTTGCGCGGCCAGATCCGTGCCTACGGTCAGGCGTCGCGCAACGCGAACGACGGCGTGTCGCTGCTGCAGACGGCCGAAGCCGGTCTGAACGAAGTGTCGAACGACCTGAACCGCCTGAAGGAGCTCGTGATCGCCGCGAACACGGGCACGATCTCGGACAACGACAAGGACACGCTGCAGAACCAGCTGAACCAGCTCGTGGACGAAGTCGACCGCGTCAGCCAGTCGGTGTCGTTCAACCGCATCACGCTGCTCGACGGCCAGACCACGCAGGTCTCGTTCGGCGTCGGCATCGGCAACACGCCGGGCATCGACTCGATCAGCGTCACGCTCGCCTCGATCCGCGCCAGCCAGCTCGGCATCACCGGCTTGAACATCGGCTCGACGGGCAACGCGACCACGGTCAGCGCCGCCCTGACGGCGATCGACAACGCCATCGACACGGTGTCGGAGTTCCGCGGTCGCCTCGGCGGCATCGAGAACCGAATCAACTCGACCATCGCGAACATCTCGGCGAGCGTCGAGTCGCTGACCTCGGCCGATTCGCGCATCCGTGACGTCGACGTCGCGGCCGAGTCCGCCGACCTCACGCGGAACTCGATCATCCAGCAGGCCGCTCTCGCCGTCCTGGCGCAGGCGAACCTGCAGCCGCAGGCCGCGCTGAACCTCCTCCGCGGCTAAGCCGGTTGATCGGTCACGGGCCG
>CAZBOK010000280.1:0-6208 GCA_964493525.1 uncultured Phycisphaeraceae bacterium
CTGCGTCGACGGTGCCGATGGGAACGCATTCCAGGTTCCGCTTCGGTTCGGCAGGCGAGTCGCACGGCGAGGCGATCCTCGCGATCCTCGAAGGCATCCCGTTCGGGCTCGCGCTCGACGTCGCGGCGATCGACGCGGAGCTCGCGCGCCGACAACGCGGCTTCGGCCGCAGCTCGCGGCAACAACTCGAGCACGATCGCGCCGCGGTCGTCGCGGGCGTGTATCACGGGAAGAGCTCCGGCGCCCCGCTGGTGATCCGCGTCGCGAACAAGGACACGTCGATCGACGCGCTTCCTCCGCTGCATCGCCCGCGGCCGGGGCACGCCGATCTCGCGGGCGCCATCAAGTTCGGCACCACGGACGCGCGCCCGGTTCTCGAGCGTGCGTCGGCGCGGGAGACGGTCGCGCGCGTCGCGGCCGGTGCGGTGGTGCGGCAACTGCTCGCGCCGCTGCGCGTCGCCTGCGACGCGTTCGTCACCCGCATCGGCGATTCGCGGAGCGCGACGATCGATGCGATCGCGGCGGACGTCGATGCGTCGCGTGCACGGCGCGATGCGTCGGACGTCGGTTGTCCGGACGAGACGATCGCGCCGGAGATGCGCGAGCGGATCACCGCGGCCGGTCGCGACGGCGACACGCTGGGCGGCGAAGTGGTCGCGATCGCGCGCGGCGTTCCGGCCGGACTCGGCTCACTGATGCAATGGGACCAGCGCCTCGACGCGTCGATCGGCGCCGCGATGCTGTCGATCCCGTCGGCGAAAGGCGTGGAGATCGGCGACGCGTTCGCGTCGTCCGCGCGGCGCGGGTCGAGCGCGCACGACTCGATCGAGCCGGGCGGCGCGCCGGGTCGCGTGCGGCGGCCGTCGAATCATGCCGGCGGTGTCGAGGGCGGGATGTCGAACGGCGAGCCGATCGTCGTGCGGGTCGCGTTCAAGCCGCTCGCGACCTTGCGGAATCCGCTGCCGAGCGTCGACCTCCGCACCGGCGGAGTCGCGCCTCCGGACCCGCAGAGATCCGACGTCTGCGCGCTTCCTGCGGCGGCGTTGGTGGTGGAGGCGATGCTGCTCCTCGTGATCGGCGCCGCGATTCTCGATCGCTTCGATGGAACGACGTGCGACGACCTGGCGCGGTCGGTCGCGGCGGCGTCGGACGCACGGCGGGCGGCGCTGCTCCGTTCCGCCGGAATCGACGGCGGGAAAACACCTTGACTTCTTTCGCGCCTCCCCTAATTTCACAACCTTTTCGACTCCGGGCACGAAATCCTGTTGCGAAGGCGCGCGAAGTCCTGCCTCGCAAGCATCGGATGACTCAGTCGAAGCGATTCGGCCGTGCGTGCGCGTCGTCGATGTCAGCGTAGCTCAACGGTAGAGCACCGGTTTTGTAAACCGGCGGTTGCGGGTTCGATTCCCGCCGCTGGCTCCATCAGGTCCCTTCAACGAAGGATCTTGTCGAACGATCATCGTCCGGTGTGGAGCAGGTGCCGGACGCGGTGGCAGTCAGAGGCGCAGAGTCAGGAGTCGGTGGCGATCACAACGGGGAGTTGCCCGAGCGGTCAAAGGGGACGGGCTGTAAACCCGTTGCGTTAACTCGCTACGTAGGTTCGAATCCTACACTCCCCACCACAGACTCCCGACGCGCACGACACGCCACCGAGGAACGACCTGCTCACGGGCCGAAGTGCCTGCGAGGTGTTGGCGGACCGCACGAGTCGATGACGCCAGGTTGGTGCAGTCGAAGGCGCAGTCGAGTTCGGCGGATGCGACTCATGCGGGTGTAGCTCAATGGTAGAGCTCCAGCCTTCCAAGCTGGTGACGAGGGTTCGATTCCCTTCACCCGCTCCAGGAACGACGGGAGCCGACGATGGGCCCTTGCGGTGGGCCCAGCGGCGACCGGAACGAGACGAACACGAGGAACCGGCGGCGTGATCGCCGCGTGAACGAAGCAAAGGAGATCGGCGATGGCGAAGGGTGTCTTCACGCGCAGCAAGCCCCACGTGAACGTGGGGACCATCGGTCACATCGACCACGGGAAGACCACGCTCACGGCGGCGATCCTCGCGACGATGGCGTCGAAGGGTCAGGCGGAGTTCAAGGACTACTCCGCGATCGCCAAGGGCGGCACGGTCCGTGACGAGACGAAGACGGTCACCATCGCGGTGGCGCACGTCGAGTACGAGACCGAGAACCGCCACTATGCCCACATCGACTGCCCGGGCCACGCCGACTACGTGAAGAACATGATCACGGGTGCGGCGCAGATGGACGGCGCGATCCTGGTGGTGTCGGCGGCGGACGGCCCGATGCCGCAGACGCGCGAGCACATCCTGCTCGCCCGCCAGGTCGGCGTGCCGGCGATCGTCGTGTTCCTCAACAAGTGCGATCTCGTCGACGACGCCGAACTCCTCGACCTCGTCGAGCTCGAAGTGCGCGAGCTCCTCTCGAAGTACAACTTCCCCGGCGACAAGACGCCGGTGGTGCGCGGCTCGGCGATCGGCGCCTACCGCGGCGCGGGCAAGGACGAAGCCGCGATGAAGTGCATCTTCGATCTCATGGCGGCGCTCGACTCCTACATCCCGCTGCCGACGCGCGAGAAGGACAAGCCGTTCCTGATGTCGGTCGAGGACGTGTTCTCGATCAAGGGCCGCGGCACGGTCGCGACCGGCCGCATCGAGCGCGGTGTCGTCAAGGTCGGCGACGACCTCGAGGTCATCGGTCTCCAGGCCGAGACGAAGAACACCGTCTGCACCGGCGTCGAGATGTTCAACAAGACGCTCGACACGGGCGAGGCCGGCGACAACGTCGGGCTCCTCCTGCGTGGCATCGAAAAGGAACAGATCGAGCGCGGGATGGTGCTCGCGAAGCCGAAGAGCATCACGCCGCACACGCACTTCGAGTGCGAGGTTTACGTCCTCTCGAAGGAGGAAGGCGGCCGTCACACGCCGTTCTTCAAGAACTACCGTCCGCAGTTCTACTTCCGCACGACGGACGTGACGGGCGACGTGACTCTGCAGGGCGGCGCCGAGATGGTGATGCCGGGCGACAACTGCAAGCTCGAGGTGAAGCTCGGTTATCCGATCGCGATGGAGCAGGGACTGCGCTTCGCGATCCGTGAAGGCGGCCGCACCGTCGGTGCCGGCGTCGTCACCAAGGTCATCGCCTGACGGGCGCGCGCGGCGCGCGGTTTCGACCGCGCGCCGCGAACGAAGAGGCACGCGACATGGCGCTCGAGTTGATCACGTACAAGCCGGAACAGGGGCGCGCGACGCGCCTTGCGGCCCTCTCCGTGCTCGTGGCGCTCGCGTACTACGCGTCGTTCTCGCTCTATCGGTTCCTCTCTTGGGACTGGGCGACGGCCGACCTCGGGTTCACGATCCCCGTGCTCGAGATCCCGGTGTCGCCGGCGTTCCTCATCTCGTTGGGTGTGTTCGTCGTCGCCTTCCTCCTGCTGCGCTCGGCGGTGAATCGTCCGAAAGCGGCGGAGTTGCTGATCGACACGGAAGGCGAGATTCGCCGCGTGACGTGGCCGACGTGGCCCGACACGTTGAACGGGAGCCTGGTCGTCATCGTGACCGTGTTCGCGATGCTGGTCATCCTCTCGTTCACCGACTTCTTCCTTTCGCACGTCTTCGAGAACATCGTCTTCCGGCAGTGATCACGGAAGTGCAGCAGCCGGACCGGGAGTCGATTCGATGGTGAAGCAGTGGTTCGTCGTGCGGGTGCCGACCAACATGGAGGAGCGCGTCCGCGACTCCCTCCTGAATCGGGTCAAGACGCACAGTCTCGAGGAGCGCGTGCCGCAGGTGTTGGTCGCCCAGGTCAGCGAAGCCGAGATCAAGAACGGGAAGAAGCGCGTCGTCCAGCGCAAGATCTTCCCGGGCTACGTGCTGATCGAAGCGGACATGTACAACCACGAAGGCACGCTCGATCGCGACCTCTGGTTCTTCATCAAGGACACGCCGCGGCTCGGCGACTTCGTCGGCTCGGATCAGAACCCGCAGCCGATGGCAGAAGCGGAAGTCGAGCGCATCCTCGGCGGCATGAAGAGCACCGAGAAGAAGCCGCGCGTCAACATCCCGTGCAACGTCGGCGACCGCGTGAAGATCAAGGAAGGCCCGTTCGAGAACTTCAACGGCACGGTCAACGACGTGAACGAAGAGAAGATGATCGTGCGCGTGATCGTCACGATCTTCGGCCGCGAGACGCCGGTCGAACTCGAGTGTTCGCAGGTCGAGGTCGTGTGATTCGCTCGCGCATCATCAAGATCGGTTCCCGCCCATGAAAGAACTCAAAGCGATCGTGAAGCTGCAGCTCCCCGCCGGCCAGGCCACGCCTGCGCCGCCGGTCGGGCCCGCGCTCGGTCAGCACGGCGTCAACATCGGCGCGTTCGTGAAGGAATACAACGACAAGACGCGCCCGGACGCCGGCACGGTGATCCCGGTCGTGATCTCGGTCTTCACCGACCGATCGTTCACCTTCATCACGAAGACGCCGCCGGCGTCGGTGCTCTTGAAGAAGGCCGCGGGCCTCGCGAAAGGCTCGGGCACAACGGGCGCCGAGAAGGTCGGCCGCGTGACGAAGGCCCAGGTCCGCGAAATCGCGCAGAAGAAGATGAAGGACCTGAACGCGTCCGACGTCGACGCCGCCGCGCGCATGATCGCCGGCACGGCGCGCAGCATGGGCATCGAAGTGGTGGAGGCCTGATTCCGATGGCTCAGGGCAAACGATTCAAGGCCAACCTCGCGCTCGTTCCCGAGAAGGCCGTCGCGCTCGGCGAAGCGGTCGCCGTGTTGAAGAAGTTCAAGCCCGCGAAGTTCGACGAGTCGGTCGAGATCGCGATGGAGCTCGGCGTCGATCCGAAGAAGTCGGACCAGATGATCCGCGGCGCGTTCTCGCTTCCCCGCGGCCTCGGCCGCGAGAAGCGCGTCATCGTCTTCTGCAAGGAAGAGCGCGTGAAGGAGGCGAAGGAAGCCGGCGCGATCCAGGCGGGCGGCGACGATCTCGCCAAGAAGATCACCGGTGAGAACTGGATGGACTTCGACGTCGCGATCGCGACGCCCGACATGATGGGCGTCGTCGGCAAGCTCGGCAAAGTGCTCGGTCCGCAGGGCAAGATGCCGTCCCCGAAGTCGGGAACGGTGACCCCGGACATCAAGGGCGCCGTGAAGGAGTTCCGCGCAGGCAAGGTCGAGTTCCGCGTCGACGCCGGCGGCAACGTGCACGCCGCGATCGGCAAGGCGAGCTTTGCCCCCGACGCGATCCAAGAGAACGTGACGGCATTCGTCGATCACATCCGCAACCTGCGCCCGGCGTCGGTGAAGGGCAAGTTCATCGAGAAGGTCACGCTGTCGACCTCGATGGGCCCCGGCATCCACGTGGACATCGAGTGAGGCGAACATGCCGAACGTCCTGAACCAACGCATGCTGAAAGAGGTCGAGTCCTTCCTGAACGAAGGGAAGGATTGCGTCGTCGTCGACTTCACCGGGATGTCGGTGCTCGACGCCGATGCGATGCGCACCAAGCTCAAGAAGAGCGACGTGAAGATGCAGGTCGTGAAGACGAGCCTCGCGCGCATCGCGGCGAAGAACCTCGGCTACGACGGCGCGGACTCGCTCTTCAACGGAGCGTCCGCGATGCTCTGGGGCGGCGACGGCGTCGCGACGGTCGCGCGCGCGCTGACCGAAGCCGTGAAGGGCAAGAAGGCGCCGGCGATCCCGGCCGTCCGCGGCGCGCTGCTCGACAAGAAGGTCGTCGGCGCGCAGGCGGTCGAGGCGCTCGCGAAGCTGCCGACGCGCAAGGAGCTGCTCGGCCAGGTGCTCGGAACGATCATCGCCCCGCTGTCGAACGCCGCGGGCCTGTTCGAGTCCCTGCTCACCGCCGTGCCCGGCTTGACGCAGGCGCTGCACGACAAGATGGACGAGAAGAAGACCTGACCCTGAACCCACACCGACCGGACGGAGTCATCGGCGAACGCGTGCGCCGGACTCTTCACGGTGGTCGAAGACTCACGAGAACTGGAGAACGCAAATGTCGATGGACGCAATCAAGGAGCGACTCGAGAAGCTGCCGACCGGCAAGAACCGGGAGCTGATCGAGAAGTTCGCCGGGATGTCGGTGCTCGAGCTCGCCGCCTTCAAGAAGGACTTCGAGGACGTCTTCGACGTCAAGGCGGCCGCGGGCGGCGTGATGATGGCGCCGATGGGCGGCGGTG
>CAZBOK010000281.1:0-6185 GCA_964493525.1 uncultured Phycisphaeraceae bacterium
AGGAGAAGCGCGCCGACTCCTTCGGCGAGAGTCCGCACAGGAGCCCCGCGACGATCGTCGTGCCGGAGCGCGAAATGCCGGGGAACAGGGCGATCACCTGCGCGCATCCGATCACGAACGCGACGAGCGGATGGATGTCGTCTGCCGTGCGCGTGCCGTTCTGGAACCGCGTCGCGAGCAGCAGGATCGCGGCGGTGAACAGGAATCCGTACCCGGTGATCCGCGGCAGCTCGAACCACGTCTCGATGCGGTCCTTGAACAGCACGCCGACCACGCCGGCCGGGATCGTGGCGACGATCACGCCGATCAAGAGCGATCGAGCCGGCGCGCCGCGCGAGAACGAGAGCGACGCGGCGAGGCGCAGGAGATCGCGCCACATGAACAACACGACCGCGGCGATCGTCCCCGCATGCAGCGCGATCTCGACGGTTGCGCCGCGATTGCCGGTGACGTCGACGCCGAGCAGGTACTTGCCGAGCACGAGGTGCCCCTTCGACGACACCGGCAGGAACTCCGTGAGTCCCTGGATGACGCCGAGCACGACGAGCTTGAAGAACAGGTCCAAGGGCGGGGTCGTCGTCGAATCAGGTCAGGCCGACGAGGCGGTAGACGCGGGCGCGCAGGCCGTCGAGATCGATCGGCTTGGTGACGAAATCGTCGATGCCCTGCCCGAGCAGCGGCCGCGCCTGCTCCTCCGTCAGGTAACCCGACATGCAGATGATGCGCGTCGCCGAGAGCTCGGGACGCGCGCGGACGGTGCGCGCGATGTCGATGCCGTTCACTTCGCCGAGGTTGTAGTCGATCAGCAGCAGGTCGGGCTTGAACGCCATGGTCTTCGCGCCGGCCTCGTAGCCGTTCGTCGCGGTCTCGATGTCGAAGAGGTCGAGTTGGCGGAAGTAGGTCGCGAGCACTTCGATGATCGCGGGCTCGTCGTCGACGATCAGCAGGCGCCGTCGCCCCGCTCCGCGCGCGGCCGATTCGAGCGGACCGAGCGGCAGCCCGTGCGCCCGCATGAAGTTGATCAACTGGTCGCGCGGCACGCGCCGATCCCGGCCACCGGGGACCTTGTACCCGTGGAGCGCGCCGGTATCGATCCAGCGGATCACGGTGCGGATCGTGACGTTGCACAGCTTCGCCGTCTCGCCGGTGGTGAACACCTCGCGATCCGGTCCGATCGGCGGCGACGAACGCCCGCGGCGGGCCATGACCTACGGGCACGCTCGGGCGATGAGTTCGGTGGCGGATGGCATCGGCAGTTCCGTCGTGGAGTCGAGGATCGACGCATCGACCCCGCAACCCGAAGCGGAAAGCGCGGATCATAGGACCCGCCGCGCGCGGAATCCGCCGGCGTTCTCGTCGCGCTCTCGCGCGGCTCAGCCGATGGTGACCTGCAGCCCCGCCGTGAACGAGTGGCCGTGCGACGCCGCGGCGTCCGCGAGGATCGCCTGCAGGTAGACGTTCAGGCCGACGACGTTCGCGTCGTTCGGGATCGGGAGGTTCGCCGCGAAGTTGCCCGCGCCGGCGACGCCCGCTGAACCGGCCAGTGGGAAGGCGCTCACCAGAGTCGGGTTCACGTAGATCGTCCCGCCGAACGACGGCGCGGGGATCGCCGCGGACGAGAGACCGGTGAACAGCACGCACAGCGCCCCGCCCAGGCCCTGGTTCAGTTGGAGCGCCGAGAGCGCGTTCCCGATGCACGGAGTGCCGAGCACGGCGAGCGCGGGGACGAAGCCCCCCTTGCCCGGCGTGCCGGTCCCGTAAGGCACGGATCCGCCGGTGCAGCTCGGTACCGCAAAGCCGTGCACGCTGATCACCTTGTTCGTCCCCCACGTCGAGAACAGGAAGTCGCCGGTGACCGGATCGATCGCGGCGCCTTCCGCGCCGGCGACGCCGGAGACGAAGACCTTGCGCGTGATCGGGATCGGCTTGCCGTTGACGTCGAGGTCGTACACCGCGATCGCTTGCGCGTTGTACTCCGAGATCAGCACGTTGCCGTAGTTCACGAACAGCGGGGATCCGGCCGGCGGATAGAGGATGCCTTCGAGACCGGAGCCGAGCGTGGTGGCGGCGCTCACGTTGGTGAGGTCAAACGTGCCGGAACCGTCGGGCGTCAGCGTGGCGATGTAGAACGACGTGCCTCCGTAAGTCACGATCGCGAGCTTCCCGGCGTTCACGTATCCGGTCGGGATGATCTGGCAGCTCCCGACCGATCCGGGGATGCCGATCGACGCGAGGGCGATCGACTTGGTGGGCGCGGTGTGGCCGGGCGGGATCTCGTGGAGCACGTTCAACGAGTAACCGGTGGCGAACACGACGTTCCCCGGCCCGACTGCAACGCCGCCGTCGACGCCCGCCGCCGTCGCGAACAGAGTCGGCGTGCCGCTGAACCCGATCACGTGCTGCTGCGCGTCGCGCACCACGTTCACCTGGTAGATCGCGCCGGAAGCGGACTCCGAGTGGCCCCCCATCAGCAGGATGTTCGCGTTCGACGGATGGAAGGCGAGTCCGCCGTAGTTGGCGGGGAGGCCGGGCACGGCGCCGAGGTTGGTCGCCGTGTAGTTCGCGTTGTACGGCGCCTGCACGGTCTGCGCGTCCGCCGTGGAGATGGATGCGAGCGCGACGAACGCGCTGACGACGATGCCGGTCTTCATCAAGAGCTCCCGAGTCGAGAATCGCGGTTGAACTCCCAATCCGCGACGACTCGGTCTCCGTCTCTCGGGAATCGCGAAATCGCTCGCGCCGCGGCTCGCGGAGCGGGACGGCGAACGCGCGGGCTCCTCTTGCGGCGGCGACGCGCGTCGCGTACAAACCCTGCCCCTCTCGCGGTGGACCGCGTGGGCGATTAGCTCAGTTGGCTAGAGCACCAGCTCGACAAGCTGGGGGTCGCTGGTTCAAGTCCAGCATCGCCCACCACTTCTCCCCCTGCGGCGACACGCGCGGAACGGCACGCACGCGCAGTTCTCTCCGCGTCCACGCGGTCCCCGGTCTTCCTCGAACCGTCGTCGTCGCGCTTCGCTTCCTGCGCGGAGCTGCACCCCTCGGAAGTGGTCTGCGCCGGGGTGCGAGCAACGGACTGTTGTTCGCACTGTTGCTGCACTCCATCGGTGCCGGTCGCGGCGACGGCGGCTCTCTCGGGCGCTGCGCTCTTCATGACCCACGGCCGCGAGTCGATCGCAGCCGTGACCGCGTCCGCGTCGTCTCGATGCGCGCGTGCCGGAGCGCTTTCTGTGCGACCGCGGGCAGCCTGCGCAGCTCTTCGCCGGTGAAGGGCCGGCGCACTCGGCGCCGATCGACCGCTTCGTTTCGCTTCTCGGCGTACGCCACCGGATTCTTCAGGGGGCGATCTGGTCGGACCCGCCACTCAGCGAACGCGTGGTACGTCTGGCGGTGACTGTTGACGGTCCGCGCCACGAAGACGAGCGACGCGAGGAACGTCTCGGCGGCCTCGAGCGTGAAGCCGGCGAGCCCCGACACCGCGTGACCTTCGCGGATTCCACGGAGCCGCGCATCGGGCGCGCGCACCGGCGCGCCCCAGTCGGGCTCGACGTCGACGATCAGTGTCGGGAATCCGGAGCGCATCGGCGCCGGAGTGTAATCCGCGCCCCGCGGCGGCCGGCCTCCTCGAACCGGTCCGCGATCAGTCGCTCGGCGTCTTGGCGCGGCCGGACTTGCCGGCCTTCGCCTTGTAGGTCAGGTCCGGGTGCGCGAGGTCGAGGGCGCCGTCGCGCCACACCGAGACGTCGATCGTCGTCTCGGCGCCGTCGACGTCGGCGTCGATCAGGCCTTCGTCGGAGAACTCACCCGCGAGGTCGGCGCGCTTCAGCTCGAGTCGGAACGCGACGCCGTTCTGGCCGAGCCGCTTGCCGAAGCTGAGCCGCGCGTCTCCCGCCCGGGCTTTGCCCTTGCCGCTCGTCGTGAACGCGATCAGCTCGCCGCCGACCTCGAAGATGAACTTCCGGTGCGAACGCGCGAGCGCATCGGTGAGCGGCATGCGGCCGGTGATCTCCAGCCGGTCGCGCGACGACTTCGCGAAGTCGAGGCGGATCGTCATCGACTTCACGAGCCCCGGGGCGTCGGTCGGCTCCGGGGCGGGGATGCCGGGGAACGGCGTGTTGTCCGCATCGAACGGATCGCTCCCCGCCGCTTCCTCGATGCGCGTCGGGTAGCCGTCCTCGTCCGCGTCGATCGCGAGCGCCGCGGCGATGTCGAGCGAGAAGTCCTGCAGCGGCGTGAGCGACGGGAACGCGCCGAGCGACGTCGCCGCCCCGGTCTGCAGGTCGACCGAGTACCACGTCAACCCGTTGCCGAGATCGGTCGCGAACCGGCAGGTGCCGTCGATGTCGATCACCGGCCCCTGGACCGCGGTGCCGAACACGAGGTCGACACCGAGCGCGCCGACCGTGTGCACCGCTCCCGACGCCACGTCGACGGTGCACAGCGAGTCGGTAATCGCGTCGAGCGCGAACGCGGTGGTCGTCGTCGCGCCCGAGTACGTGTTGGTGAACGCGATCCCGGCGCACGCGAACGCGGACCCGAAGTGCGCGTCGCCTGCGGCGAACGCCATGGCGGGGAGCGGCGCCTCGCCGCCGGCGGTCACACCGAGGACCGTGTCCGCGGCCGACTCGAACAGGTGGACGCCGCCGGTGACCGGATTCACGCGCAGCAACGCGCCGGGAATCGGATCGTGCGAGTTCACCGCGACGACGGCCCCGGTCGCGCGCGTGATGCGCACCGTCTCCTCGAGGTCGCCGAGGAAGAGGTGGATCAGGGCGAGCGCGTAGAAGTTGCCCGTCGACGGATCGACGCACAGCGACTCGAGCGTGTAGTCGTTCTCGAGGCCGAACGCGGTGACGGTCGCGGCGAGATCGAGCGTCTGAGCGACCTGCGTCGGATCGGCGGTGGACACGAGCTTCAACTGCTTCGGTCCGGACACCACCCACAGCCGGTCTCCGACGAGCGCGTGCGCGTCAGGGGTGCAGAGGAAGATCGCGGCGGACGCGAGGACGAGGGCGGTGAAGATTCGCATCCGGGTGATTTCGTCCCGCCGGGGCGCCCGCTTGAGCGAGATCCCGGCGGCGCGTCCCGGCTCGGGATGACCGACCGCGATTCCACCCGGGCTACGACCGGCTGCGAGCCGCGCAGGCTTCGTCGAACCCGCTCCGTCGAGTCGCCTCGGTCCTCATCGCCTGCGCAGCTCTCGCCCGGTCTCGCGATCCGGGCCGAATCACGGTCGGTCGTTTAGCGCCGTTCGGCGAGTCTGGATCGTGTGTCCGCGAGCGAGCGGAGCGCGACCAACGCGCGCGCGGCGGCGTTGGGCGAGAGGCGCGCGCGGCGGAACGACTGCACCGCGCTCGCGAGCGTCTCCTCGAATACTGCGCCGACCGAAGGTGACGCGTCGAGAAGCGCAGCGCGGCCGAGGCCGGACGCTATCGCGAGCCGATCGATCGCGTCCGCCTCGCCTTCGCATTCGCGACCGCCTTCGATCTCCGGACCGAACCGGACGCGCTTCGCCCACACGCCGTTCGCGTCGCGCGAGAGATCGACGAGGAACGACGCGCAGCGCGCGAGGCCGGTGCGGAGCGCGGGGTCGCGATCGTGCAGGCTCACGCGGTAGAGCGCCTCGAACGTGATCCCCGCCGTCACCCACGGGCACGGCGCGAACTGCGCGTCGACGCCCGGTCCCGGGAGATCGATGCGGAAGAACCCGGCCGGATCCTGGCGCGCGAGCAGATCGCGCTTCAGGCGCGCGACCGCCGCGAGAACGGATGCATCCGGTTCGAGCAGGAGCGAGTCCTCGAGCGCGAGCAGCATCCAGCCGAAGCAGCGTTCGTCGCGCCATTCGCCCGATTCGGCGGCTACCTGCACGAGCGCGGAGCGCAGCTCGAGCGCGGCCACGCGCAGGTCCTCGTCGTCGGTCACGAGCGCCGCCGTGGTGATTCCGCCCGACCACACGTGCCCTGCTTCGTGGCGCATCGAGCGGTGCTCGCGGCCGTGCTGCCACGGGAAGCCCGGCGGCACGAATCCCTGGTCGCCGTCGATGCCGTCGGAGCGATCGTTCCGCGTCCAGTGCAGCAGCATGTCGCGCGCCCCGAGGAAGGAGGACGCGTCGCCGCGGCCGATCGACGTCAGGAGGAACGCGCGCGCCGGGTCGTACTCGAGGTTCGCGAATCCTCCGTCGAGCGGGT
>CAZBOK010000282.1:0-6176 GCA_964493525.1 uncultured Phycisphaeraceae bacterium
GCATGCCGCGAGGACGTCGACGTCCGGCTCCGCCGCCCACCGCTCCGCATCGCCGCGCCCGCCCGTGACCCGGAGGTCGACCGCGTGTCCGTTCGCGGTGCAGCGCGCCGCGACGTCGCGCGCGAGACGCAGGCCGCGGCCTCGCCCGGAGATCGGATTCACGATGACTCGGATGCGCATCGGTCGGGTCGAACCCCCGGCGACTTCGCGCGTTGGCTCGCCGCCATCGTGCGCCGCTACCATACCGGCGCATCGCGCCCGACCCAACGAACCCCCGAAGGACCGACATGCGCCCCACTTCCGCCTTCCGCATCCTCGTTGCAGCTTCGACGTTGGCCGCGTCCGCGATCCTCGCGACCCGTGCCGACGCCGCCGACGGCGTGACCGAGGCGATCGCCGAGACCGTCCGGCAGTTTCGAACCGTGCAGAACCAGGATGGCTCCTACGGCGCCGGTCCGGATTCCGTGCTCGCGACGGCGCGCGTGCTGCAGGCGCTCGGCGGCTGCTCGGAGCAGTACACGGTGCAGGACGGTCCGTTCGTCCGCGCCGCGGTCGAAGCTCTCGTCAAGCGACAGAACGCCGACGGATCGTTCGGCGCCGCGCCCGCGGACCTGGTCGCGACGACGTCGGAGGTCGTGCTCGCGTTGGCGTCGGCGGCGCCGCGATCGGAGAACGAGGCGCGCGACAAGGCCGTCCAGTTCCTGAAGCGCGCGCCGTCCCCGCCCGAAGTCGCGTCGCTCGCGCTCGCCGCCTCGGGAGCCGCGCCGGCCGCGACGCCGGCGAAGCTCGGCGCGGACCAGATCACCGCCGCGGTCGACGCCGCGCTCGCCGCACGCGCGGGAAGCGGAGTCGAGCGCCGCGCCGCCGAGCTCCTCGGTCGCGCGGGCGCCGACGCCCCGGCCGACGCGGTCCAGAAGCTCGCGGCCGCCGTGCGCGAACGCCAGGTCGCGTCGATCCGTCCGCTCGCACCGGAGAACGTGCTCGACGCGGCGAACCGCATGCTCGCTTTGATCGATCTCGCCAAGCTCACGCCGCGCGCCGCGCCGAAGGTCGCGACCGGCGTCGCCGCCGCGCCGCGCGCGCTGCCGAAGGACGACGCCGAGGCGAAGTCGCGCATCGAGGAAGCGCTCGCGTTCCTCGCGAAGAACCAGCGCGACGGGCAGTTCGGCATCAGCGGCACGCCCGACCCCGGCATCTCGGCGCTCGCGCTGTCGGCGGTGCAGAACGTGACGCGCGCCTACGGGCTGCCGATGCCGGAGTACGTGAAGCCCGGTCTCGCCTGGCTCGCGTCGCTGCAGAAGGCGGACGGCGGCATCTACGACAAGGGTCTGAAGATCTACGTGACGAGCATCGCGGTCGAGGCGCTCGTCGCGTCGGACGACCCGGCGCACGCGGAGGTCGTGAAGAAGGCGGTCGAATTCCTGAAGCAGTCGCAGCTCGACGAGGGCGAGGGGTACTCCGCGGAGTCCGACCCGTACTACGGCGGCTTCGGCTACGGCAGCTCCGAGAAGCCCGACCTCTCGAACACGCAGATCGCGATCGACGCGTTGCATGACGCCGGCGTGCCGGCGTCGGACCCGTCGTTCCAGAAGGCGATCGAGTTCCTGCAGCGCTGCCAGAACCGCGCCGAGTCGGGCGCGCCGCCCGTTCCGCGCAAGGATGGCACGACGCTCGTCCCCGGCAACGACGGCGGCGCCATCTATCGGCCGGGCGACGGGAGCAAGGCCGGCACCGAACCGGTCGGCCCTGCGAGCGACGGCAAGGTGATCGCGCGCTCCTACGGCTCGATGACGTACGCCCTGCTCAAGTCCTACCTCTTCGCCGGGCTCGACCCGAACGATCCGCGCGTCGCCGCGGCGGTCGGTTGGATCCAGAAGAACTTCACGCTCGACGAGAACCCCGGCTTCCCGCACGAGAAGAACCTGCAGTACCAGGGCCTCTTCTACTACTACCTCTCGCTCGCCCGCGCCCTGAAGGCGTTCGGCCAGGACTCGCTGACCGACGCCGGCGGCAAGGCGCACGCCTGGAAGCAGGAGCTGCGCGCGCAACTGTTCTCGATGCAGCAGGCGGACGGCTCGTGGTCGAACCTGCGCCACTCGCGCTGGATGGAAGACATGCCCGAGCTGGTCACGGCCTACGCACTGTTGACGCTCGCGGAGACGAAGTGAGCGACGCGCGCGCAACGATCGTCGTCACGGTCGTGCGCGCCGAGGACGCGACGCCGATCGAAGGCGCGCTCGTGCGGTTGTGGCTCGGCGAATCGTCGGACAATTCGATCGGGCAGCGGACCGGCGCTGACGGGCACGCGACATTCGAGTTCGACGTCCCGGAGCGCGGGTTCGTGAATTTCGCGGTCGCCGCGAGAGGTCGGTTGTCGAACACCGGCTGTCCAACGCAACGAATCGTGGTGGCGCGTGAATCGCGAATCGGGTTCTCCGTGCCGTTGGATACCGCAATAACGATTCGAGGCCGCATCGTCGACGAAGCGGGCAATCCGATCGCCGGTGTCCTCATCGGCGTCGGTTGGATGGATGAAGACGGCCGAACCAGCGGCGACTTGCGCCCCGGTCATTGCGCCGAACTTGGGCCGACGACAAGCGACTCGCACGGAAGGTACGAGCGCCTCGAGTCAGTCCATGGATTTCGAAGCGATTCCCCCGCCGTCCTGCTGGCAACGCATCGCGATTTCGTGCCGATGGTGGTCGTCGCGCCCGAGCGGCGGCCAATGCAGTCGGACGGCAGCGCGATCGTCGATCTGTCCATGCGCCGCGGCATCGAGCTCGCTGGCCGCGTGGTCGATGAAGCCGGGGACCCGATTCCGGGAGCGACGGTCACGATATGGCCGCAGCTGCGCGTCCAGCATTGGTGTGACACGCGATCCACGATTGCCGACGAGTCGGGACAGTTCGTGATCGGCGGAATCATTGGTGTGCCCGTGCAGCTCGACGCCTTCGCCGAAGGCTTCGTGAAGACGCGATTCCACCTCGATGGCGCCGGACTCGGACGATTGCCGATCACTCTCGCCCTGCGCCGCGGCTCGGTGGTCGAGGGAACCGCCCGGGACGAGCGCGGACCATGCCCCAATCAACCGGTCTTTCTCGACTGCGCGGAAGTGCGGACCTCCGCGCGCACGGACGCATTCGGTCGATTCCGGCTCGTCGGCGCGCCCGCAGCAGGCATCGCGACGATCGTCTGGTCCGGTCGCTGTGAACTTCGCGTCCCGCTGCCTGCTCCACACATCGAGCTCCGTGCCGCGGCACGCGCACCGTTCCGCGTCGTCGCGGTGCGCCAAGAAGACGGATCTCCGTTGTCGGTACCGCAAAATTCGTTTTCTCGCCAATACGCGTTCTGGCACGTCGCCGGGAGCTCAGGCATGGTGCATCTCGATCCCGAAGGGCGCGGCGACCTGCGCCTCGTTCCCGGTGAGGTCGACCTCACGATCGACGTGTCCGGCTCCTGCGCGACCGCGATCCGCTTCGAGCTCCCACCGGGAGGTCTCGCCGACCCCGTCCGGGTTCGAGTCCCGCGCGGCCTCCTGATCGACGGCGTGGTGACCGACATCGGCGGTGCGCCTCTCGCTGGGGCCATCGTGACCTATCTCGGCAACCACAATCATTACGACGTGCGAACCGAATTCACGGACGTGGACGGGCGCTACCGGATCTCCGGAGCGCGGGCCGACGGGTTCTTGGTGATCACCAAACGCGACTTTGCGCCCGTCGGCGTCCCCGTGGCCGACACGATCGACATCGGCGGCGGCGACCGGCGATTCGACACTCGGCTCCACTGCGGCGTGACATACCACGGAACCGTGCGGCACGCCGACCGCCGCCTTGCGGTGGGCGTCGTTGTCGATCCGCTGCCCGCCGCCCCAGCCGAGCGATTCGGCGCTCCTCTCGCGCCGGCGCCGGTCGACGCGAATGGGGAGTACCGGCTCGAGCACATGCCTTCCATCCCGTTGCGTCTCGTCGTCGACGACGTCGAGCGCTCGGTCGAAGGACGCGACGGCGAGACGATCCGCGTCGACTTCGTGATCCCCTGATCCGCCGCGCTGACCTCGCGCCCGCGGCTCACCCCTCCGCCGATTCCTCCGCGCGGTTCGCGCGCTTCCGCTCGTGCTCGTCGAGCAGCATCTTGCGGATGCGGATCGCGCCCGGCGTCACCTCCACGAGCTCATCGTCGTCGACGTACTCGAGCGCTTCCTCGAGCTGGAACACGCGCGGCGGCGCGAGGCGGATGTTCTTCTCCGATCCCGCGGCACGCATGTTGGTCAGCTTCTTCTCGCGGCAGACGTTCACGCCGATGTCGCCCGGCTTGCAGTGCTCGCCGATGACCTGGCCCGCATAGACCTCGTCGGTCGGAGCGCAGAAGAACACGCCGCGGTCGGCCAATCCTTCGAGCGCGTAGAACGTCACGCGGCCCGAATCCATCGACCACATCGCGCCGTTCGTGCGGTGCGGGATGGATCCCTTGAAGAACTCGTACTCGTAGAAGTTGTGGTGCATGATCGCCTCGCCGGACGTCAGCGTGAGGAGCTGCGTCCGGAGGCCGATCAATCCGCGCGCGGGGACGTGGAACTCCATGTGGGTCGTGGTGCCGCCGCCGCCCTTCGCGTCCATCTGCGACAGCTCGCCGCGTCGCGGACCGAGCAGCTCGATCACCTTGCCCGCGTGCTGCGCGGGCACGTCGACCACGAGCAGCTCGATCGGCTCGGTCTTCTTGCCGTTCAGCTCGCGGTAGATCGGCTTCGGCTTGCCCACCGCGAACTCGAAGCCTTCGCGGCGCATCGTCTCGATCAGGATGCCGAGGTGCAGCGTGCCGCGGCCCGACACCTTGAACACGTCGGGGTCCTGCGTGTCCTCGACGCGGAGCGCGACGTTCGATTGCAGCTCCTTGTACAAGCGCTCGCGCAGGTGGCGCGACGTCAGGTACTGGCCCGAGCGTCCCGCGAAGGGCGACTTGTTCACGTAGAACATCATCGAGATCGTCGGCTCGTCGACCGTCGTGATCGGGAGCGGACGCGGGTCGTCGAAGTCGGCGACCGTGTCGCCGATGTCGAGGCGCTCGATGCCGACCACCGCGCAGATCTCTCCCGCGGCGACCGACTCGACCTGCCTGCGCTCGAGCCCTTCGAACACGAACAGCCCGCCGATCGACCCCGCCTGACGCGTGCCGTCGCGGCGCAGGACCATCACCTTCTGCTTCTGCGAGAGGCGGCCGGCGAACACGCGCCCGATGCCGATGCGGCCGACGTACTCGCTGTAGTCGAGCGTGGTGACCTGGAACTGCGCGGGCTCCTCGACCGGCGACTTCGGCGGCGGCACGTGGTCGCGGATCATCTCGAGCAGCGGCAGCAGGTTCTTCGGCTCCTCGCCGAGCTGGCGGATCGCGTAGCCGGCGCGGCTCGACGCGTAGACGACCGGGAAGTCGAGCGCGGCGTCGCTCGCGCCGAGCTCGACGAACAGGTCGAACACCTCGTCGAGCACCTCGTGGCAGCGCGCGTCGTGACGATCGATCTTGTTGATCACGACCAGCGGGCGCAGGTGCCGCTCGAACGCCTTCTTCAGCACGAAGCGCGTCTGCGGCATCGGGCCTTCGAACGCGTCGACCAGCAGGAGCGCCGAATCCGCCATCTGCAGCACGCGCTCCACCTCGCCGCCGAAGTCGGCGTGGCCGGGCGTGTCGATGATGTTGATCTTCAGGTCGCCCCAGCGGATCGACGTGTTCTTCGACAGGATCGTGATGCCGCGCTCGCGCTCGAGCGCGTTGTTGTCGAGGACGAGGTCGGAGCCCGTCGTGCGCAGGTCGACCGCGCCCGCCTGCCGCATCAAGCGGTCGACGAGCGTGGTCTTCCCGTGGTCGACGTGGGCGATGATCGCGACATTGCGCAAGTTCGCCGCGACGGGGATCTGTTTCGACGGCTGATTCGCCGCCGCGGTCGGACTCTCATGCATAGATGCCGCGCTTCTTCATGAACTCCGCGACGCGGTTGACGCCCACCATGTAGGCGCCGATGCGCATCGGGACTTTGTGCTTCTCGGTCATCGCGTGGACCTCGGCGAACGCCTTGGTCATCACGCGGTCGAGCTTCTGATTGACCTCGTCCTCTTCCCAGTAATACCCCATGCGGTCCTGCACCCACTCGAAGTAGGAGACCGTCACGCCGCCGGCGTTGG
>CAZBOK010000283.1:0-6166 GCA_964493525.1 uncultured Phycisphaeraceae bacterium
CCCGACACCCGGTGCTCCCGTCACGCTCCGCATCAACCTGCCGCCCGCGTCGGGGCCGGTGCTGGTGTTCGCATCGGGCGCGCTGCTCGAAACTCCCATCGTCTCGCCGTTCGGCCCGTTCTCCCTCGCGAGCCCCGTGTTCGTCGGAGCGTTCGGCCCACCGTCCGCCGACGGGATCGTCGAAGCGGGCGCGACGCTGCCCGCGTCCGCGTCGATCCTCTCGGCCGCGTACTGCCAGAGCTTCGTGTCGGGCGCGGAGCGCTTGACGAACGTCGCGCCCGTGGTCGTCCGCTGACGCCGCGCGCGGGCGCTAGACTCCGGCCCCGTGCGCGACATCTTCGAAGAATTAGCTCGCATCCATCGGGACGGCGGGGCGGTCGCGGTGGCGACCGTGATCGGGACGCTCGGTTCGACGCCCGGCAAGAGCACGATGAAGATGCTCGTGCGTCCGGACGGATCGTTCCTCGGCACCGTCGGCGGCGGATGCGTCGAAGCCGAAGTCCTCGAGCGGTCGCTGCGCGTGATCGCGACGGAGAAGTCCGAGCGGTTCGTCGTGGAGTTGAACGAGGACGACAACCCCGAGACCGGACTCGTCTGCGGCGGGAAGATCGAAATCTTCATCGAGCCGGTCGCCATGCCCAACGTGTTCGTGTTCGGCGCGGGCCACGTCGCGCGTGCGGTGTGCGCGATCGCCGCGCCCGCCGGGTTCCGCGTCGTCGTGGCCGACGATCGCCCGCAGTTCCCGACTCCGGAGCGGTTCCCGCTCGCCGCGGATCGGTTCGACCGGCCGTGGGACGACGTGATCGCGCGCCTGCCGATCGACGCGACCGCATTCGTGCTCGTGATGACGCGCGGCCACAAGGACGACATGACGGTCCTGCGCGCGCTGCATCGCGCGGGCGCGGCGCCGCGCTACCTCGGATTGATCGGCAGCAAGTCGAAGCTGCTCGTCCTGAAGAAGCACCTGCTCGGCGAGGGCATCTCGGCCGCGTTCCTCGACCGCGTCCGCACGCCGATCGGGCTGCCGATCGGAGCCCGGAGCGCGGAGGAGATCGCGATTTCCGTGATGGCGGAGTTGGTCCGGATTCGACGTCTCGGCGACGACGCTCCAATCGCGAACGGCGCCAGCCGCGGCGGCACGTCCGCTTGACCTCGGCTTCCTTGCCGAATCGCGTTTCGGCATCTAGATTCGCGCGCTTCCGGCGCCGCGCGCAGAACGAGCCCACTGAACCCGTCCGCGCCGCTCGCGTTGCCGTTCCGTCCCGTTCGCCCTGTGGGGTTCGCCCGATGCTGCGTCTCGCCGTCGTTCTCGCCGCCCTGTCCGCTCCGTTCGCCCGCGCGGACGAGATCCACTTCGTCGATGGCCGCCCTCCGCTCGCCGGGGTGAAGGTGACCGCCGAGTCGGTCGAGAAGGTCGAGTACAAGAAGGCGGGAGTGAACCAGGCGCAGTTCATCCCGGCGGACAAGGTCAAGGCCGTCAACTACGAGCGTCCCGGGGACGACTTCACGCAGGCGCAGAAGGCGGATGAGGACGGCGACTTCGAGAACGCCGCCAACCTCTACAAGGCCGCCGCGAACGACGACGCGCTGAAGAATCGTCCCGCGCTGCGCGCGTGCGCGATGTTCGGCGCGGGAGTCTGCTTCCGCAAGGCAGGCAAACTGGACGAATCGCTGAAAGCGCTCGACGAGTTGATCGCGACGATCCCCGACTCGCGCTACGTCCCGATGGCCCTCGCCGACAAGGGCATCGGCTACTACGAGGCCGGCAAGGACGAAGATGCCCGACGCACCTTCGCGCAGTTGAAGAAGGAGGCGACCGACAAGAAGTACGGCGAGTTCTGGTCGCGCACGGCCGACCTCCACCTCCTGATCCTGCAGGAGGAGAAAGATCTGAAGGGCGCGTTCGAGGGTTATCAGTCGCTCGTCGCCGCGACGGAAGCGAACTACCCGACGATCTCCAGCCAGGCGAAGCTGCGCATCGGCCGCGTGCACGTGAAGAACCGCAAGTTCGACGAAGCGCGCGCGTTCTTCCAGGCGATCCTCGACAACCGGCAATCGCTTCCGCGCGAGGTCGTCGCCGGCGCCTACAACGGCCTCGGCAACGCGCTGCTCGGCAAGGGCCAGGCGACCGAGAAGGGCGATGCGGAGAAGGGCACGAAGGGCGATCGCGCCGCGGCGGAGAAGCTGTATCAGGAAGCGCTGTACGCGTTCCTCCGCGTCGTCGCGCAATACGAGGACGTGCCGCAGGAACAGCCGGAGGCGTTGTATTACGCCGGCCAGTGCTTCAAGCAGGTGAAGTGCGACGGGAACACGGCGCGCTCGCAGCAGTGCTTGCGCCGCGTGGTGAACGAGTTCCCCGGCACGTCGTGGGCGGAGAAAGCGAAGAGCGGCTGACCCGCGCGTCGTGAGCGAGACCGACCCCGCGCAGAGCTTCGGCCTCGCCAACCGGATCACGTTCGGCGCGCTCCGCGCGGTCGTGCGCGTCCTCCTCTTCATTTGGTTCCGATTGACGGGAAGCTGCGCCGCGCCGTTGCCGCGCGGACCCGTCGTCTTCGCGCCGAACCATCGATCGCTGCTCGACCCGGTGGTCGTCCAGGTCGTGTGCCAGCGACGGCTCGTGTTCATGATCACCAACAAGTGGTACTCGCGGCCGAGCCTGCGCTGGTTCTTCCGGTTCATGCGATGCATCCCGGTCGAGGACGGCGCGCGCAACCGCGCCGCGCTCGACCGCGCGCTGACCGCGCTCGGGGCGGGACATTCGGTCGCGATTTTCCCCGAAGGGCGGATCAGCGCCGACGGGCGGCTCGGCGAGTTCGTGCCGGGCGTCGTCGCGCTCGCGCGCCGCGCGGGTGTGCCGATCGTCCCGGTCGGCGTCGTCGGAACGCGCGAGGCGCTTCCGCGCGGCGCGCGCATCCCGCGTCCGTGCCGCATCACGGTGCGCTTCGGGCCGCCGATCTTCCTCGGGGAGACCGCGCCGGCCGACGCGTCCGATCCGGGCGATGCGTCGCGTCGAGCGCTGCTCCGCACGGAGACGGCGCGGGTTCGCGCCGCGGTCGCGAACCTCCTGCCCGAATCGCTCGGGCCCACCGAAGGCGCTCCGCTCGAACAATCCTCGAATCGCGCGTGACACCGTGGGGCCCCCGCGTTCTGGGGGCGGCCGCGACGAGGTCGGGCTCGCGCGGCCGCCGGGGACATCGCGATGCACGCGACGGACGCAGCGGACGGGCTGGATCGCGGCGACGAGCACGGGCGCGGCACCGCCGTCGAACGCGGTTGGATCGCGGCGGCGCGGCGTGGCGACGGCGCAGCATTCGGCTGCCTCGTCGACCTCTACTGGTCGGAGTTCCTCGTGCTCGCTCGGCGTGTGGTCGGCGACCACCACACCGCGCAAGATGTCGTGCAGGAGGCGTTCGTCCGCGTGCAGCAATCGATGTCGCGCATCGACGACGACGCGAACTTCGGCGGCTGGGCGTCGCGCATCGTGCGCAACGTCGCGATCGACCGAGTGCGCGCCGCCATGCGCCGTGCGCGCGAAGTCCCCGAGGTCGAGACGCGCCTCGAGCTCGTTTGCGATGCGGAGCACGAGCCGCGCGATGCCGGCGCGTCGCCGTCGCGGACCGCCGGCTTGATTCGCGAGCTCGATCGGCTGCCCGCGCGCGAGCGCGAGATCCTGGTGCTTCGCTACGGACGCGGGATGTCGTACCGCGCGATCGCGAGCGAGTACGGCGTGCCCGAGACTCACGTGAAGGTGGCGATCCACCGGGGCCGTGCTCGGCTCCTCGCGCGCGGCGGCCCCGCGCGTCGCGGCAGACCGGTGATTCGCACGGAAGCCGGAACAGCGTCGACCGTCGAAGGCGCCCCCGTTCCATCGACGGGCGCGTGACGCGATGATTCGCGCGCCCGGAGTCCGCCGAGGGTCGCCGAATGTTGCCGCACAAGCACGTCACCGATCCGACCCGGCGCTGAAGGAGGCGCGCGTCGACCGCGTCTACTGGTACCTCGACGGCGAACGCAGCGGCCGCGTGAAGATGCGCATCGACGATCCCGACACCGCGGGCCATCTCGTCATCCACCTCGACACGTCGAGCGGTCCGTCGCGCGCCGACATCGAGACGTTCCGCGAGAAGGCGTCTCCCGACTTCGTGCTGCGCGCGGCCGGGCAGCCGGACGTCCCCGCTCATCACGAGCGCGGCGGCTGGATCGATCCCAGGAACGACGTCGCCGATTTCTACCTGAGGGTCGCGCCGGCCGACTTCGCGCGCATGGAGAAGAACGTCGCGTACGCGCTGGTCGCGCTCGGAAGCGACGACGCGGAGTATCGCTGCGCGGTGAACCCCGGAGTCACGATCACGCGGCGTTCGCCCACCGGTCCGTGATGCGGCGCGCCCGCGTCACGGGCGATCGACGAGCCCGCCGTGCGGAGTCGGGCTCTGCGCGATCTCCCAGCGGTTGCCGTCGGGGTCGAACAACAGGAAGCTCTTCTCGCCCCACGGATGCTCCTTGGGCGGGCCCGCGGTGCGTGCGCCGTGCGCCGCGAGACGCGGCTCGATGTCCGCGAAGAACGCGTCGATGTTCGCGACGGTGACGCCGAGCGCGACCGTGCCGCGCCCGGCGTCCGCCGTGAAGTGCTCCGCCACTTTTCCCACCACGGTGAACACCGCGATGCGGAACCCGCTCGACGTGACGCACTCACCGAACGCGTCGTTCGCGAACACCGGCTTCAGACCGAAGCAGTGCTCGAGGAACGCGAGCATCCGCGGGACGTCGCGCGTCGTGAGCAGGACGTGGGAGCACGCGAGGATCATCGCGTGACGATCGTATGCGCCGCGCTCGTGCCGAGCACCGTCGTGTTCGAGTCGAACAACAGCGCCTGCACCGAGATCGACGCCGGGCCGCCCGGATTCGATGCGCCGATGTGCAGCTCGCCGAGGCCGTTGAGCGTCAGCGGTCCGATCACCGGGCCGAAGCTCGACGGATCGAGCGCGAAGAACAACGGGACGCCTCCGCCGAACACGTTGTATTCCGGAGCGACGACCGACCCGGCGAGGAACAGGAGCGCCCGCCCGTTCTCCGGCCCGTTCTCGATCGCGAAGGTGAACGCGCCGGCGGGGATCGGGCTGCGCGGCGACGTCGACAGCGTCGCGCGGCGCGGTGTGATCCGATTCAGGTCGTTGTAGCTGGCGAAGTCGGTCGAGAGCGCCAGCAGCGATCCGCCGTCCTCGCGCTGGAACCGCTCGAACGCCGGGATCGCGGCCGGTCCGTTGCCCTGGAACGCCAGCGGTCCGACGACGCTGAACGGCGCCTCCGCGCCGAGCGAAGTCTTGTGCGTCCCCGCGGCGTCGTACTCCTCGAGCGTCCCGTCCGCGGAGTCGCACACGAGCAGGTCGCCTTCCTCGTCGAACACGATGTCGAGCGGCGACCGCAAGCCGGACAGGAACGTCGCGGCGTCCGCGAGCGCGAGGCTCGTCGGACCCACGGCCGACGCGAGCTGCGCCGCGGTGAACCGGTACACGTGCTGCGTCGCCGGCGGATTGAACTGGAACGTGCTCTCGCCGACGTACAGGTCGCCGGCCGCGTCGAACGCGATCGGCCCCGACGGACCGGGCAGCGACGCGATCAGGTCGGTCGCGCCGGTGTTCACGTCGACGCGGTACACGTCGTTGCTCCCGGTCGGCGATGCGGACACGTAGCACGCGCCGCTGCCGTCGAACGTGCAGTCGTAGTTGAACGTGAGCGTGGTCACGGGCGACGGCGACCCGCCGGAGAGCGGCACCTTCGTGATCGTCTGGTTGAGTGATTCACCGAACAGCAGGTACGCGCCGGTCGGGTCGACCTTCACGAACGAGCCGAACACGAACGACGGCGGCGTGTAGAGCGTCGCGATCGTCGCGCCGGTTGCGACGTCGATCTCGATCACCGACGCGCCGTCGAAGATCGCGGCGTGGCCGTTCGGCAGCCAGTCGAGACCGCCGACAAACCCGCCCGGCGCGACGGGGACCGGGGCGTTCGCGAACCCGGATGCGGCGGTGAACGACGCGCTCGCGTCGCTGACGAAGAGGGAGGCGAACAACGGCGCGCCCACGAGGAGCGCCGTGCTTCTGCAAGAGAACCACGACATGACGAAGTTTCCGAAGGAGCGTCCGACTCCGGCGGGACGCGGCTCCGC
>CAZBOK010000284.1:0-6165 GCA_964493525.1 uncultured Phycisphaeraceae bacterium
CGGCCCTTGGTCGGCGCGCTCCCCCTGGTGGATCGTGACCGCGACCACGCGCGGAAGTGCGAAGCGCAGGAACGCGCGCGCGTCGTCGCCGCCGCGCAATGCGGCGCGGATCAAACGATCGTGGGGCGGTCGCGACGAGCGACGCGGCATGCGCGCGGACGGACATCCGCGTCACTGGCGGCGCAGCGCCTGCGTCGGCCGCATGCGCGCAGCGCGCCACGCGGGCCACAGGCCGCCGAGGATCCCGAGTGCCGACGCGAAGACGACCGCCGTGATCAACACGCTGCCGGTCGTGCGGAACGCGAACGACACGTCGGTGAACGTGTTCCAGTTCATCGCGCCGGTCTCGATGCCGTTCAGCGGCAGCGTCAGCAGCACGCCGATCGCGCCGCCCACGAGGCAGAGGAACAACGCCTCGAGCAGGAACGAGAAGAAGATCGCGAACGGGCGGAAGCCGATCGAGAGGAGGATCCCGATCTCGTGCGTGCGCGCGACGATCGCGGCGAGCATCGTGTTCGTGGCCGTGAAGATCGCGGCGATTCCCATGATGACCGCGAGAACCTGCCCGAGGATGGAGAGCACGGCTCCCATGACGCCGGTCTGCTTGGTGAGGTACTCCGACTCCGTCATCGCCTCCGCGGGCACCTGCGGATCCTTCTTCACTGCCTCGATGAACGCCGCCTGCTGTTCGGCGGGCACGACGGCGATCACCCGGCTGTAGACCGGGCGCTGGATCGCCTGGAGCATGCGCTCCACGTCCATCCAGATCTCTGATTCGAACGGGCCGTCATAGGTGAAGATCCCAACGACGCGGCACGGGCTCGTGTTGATCTGCAGGACGTCGTCGAGCTTGCAGTCCTGCAGTCGTGATCCCATCCGCTGTCCGACGATGACTTCGTCCGCGCCGGGCGTGAACCTCCGGCCCGCGACGATCTTCAATCGATCGCCGGCGATGTCGAACGTGCGCGGTTGGACGCCGCGGATCGGGACGTTCGTCTCGCCGCCGTCCAGCTTCTTCAGCCGCACCGCGAGGAACGACTCGGCCGACGCGAGCGGTCCGCTCTGGTCTCCCGAACCACCCGACCCCGAGATTTCCGGATGCGAGTTGATGAGGATCCGCGCGCTCTCGCGAGTCACCGCGCTGTCGCCCTCGTTGCTGGCACCGGGACGCAGGACCACCATGACATCGGGCCGCCCAGCCTTCTTGAACAGCGTCGTGAAGCCCTGCTGCAGCGAAAGCACGCCGGAGACGACGGCGACAGTGGCGGCGATGCCGAGCGAAGTGAGGAGCGTCGCCGTGCGGCGGACCCAGAGGCTGCGGAGGTTGTAAGTCAGCGGAACGAACGCCACGTCACGCCTCCGTCCGCAACAGCCGCACGGACGCGGATCGAGCGAGCCGCGATGCCGGAACGATTCCCGCGATCAGTCCGATCGCGACGGTCGCGACGAGCGCCATCAGCATCGTGTCCGGATTGACCTGGTAGAAGGGGAACGATGTTCCGAGGAGGTCGGCGAAGGTCGCGGAGGTGGCCTTCGCCAACGCGATGCCGGCACCCCCGCCCACGAGCGCGATCAAGAGCGACTGCATCAGGAATGCGAGGAACACCGTCGCGTTCGTGAACCCGAGCGCCTTCAGGATGCCCGTGTCGCGGGTCTGCTCGCGCGCGGCCATCAACATCGTGTTCACGACCGCGAGCAGGATCGCGATGATCACTCCCGTGCCGATCGCGGAGACGAAGAACGGGATGTTCCCCATCATCGACACGAACTGCGCGTTGAACTCCGCCTCGGACGTGCTCTGCACCCGCTGAGGGCCGTTCGCGAAGATCTGATCGATGTCGTGCATGACTCCGACCGGGTTCTTCCCGGGAGCGACCTTTGCCACGAAGAGCCCGATGCCCTTGGGCCCGAGGGCGGCGCCCTGCTCCTGCGCCTCGTGCAGGTAGTCGTAGTGGAAGTACATCGTCGCGTTGTCGACGAGGCCGGACGTCGAGTGGTAAATCGCCGCGACCTCGAAGTTCCACGGGCCGCCGTCCGCGCGCGGATAGATCGTGCTCATCAGCGGCAGGTTGTTGCCGATCGCGAGCCCGTAGTCGGTCGCGAGCTTCTTGCCGATGAGGCACGCCTTGCGATCGCGGCGCAGCTTCTCGACGTCCCCCGATTCGATCACGATTTCTGGATACATCCGGAGCAGCGTGTCGATGTCGCAGCCGAACTGCGGCTTCGGTTGTTTCTCGCCCTGGTAGGTGCCGCTGAACCAGTTCCAGCCGCACACGTCCTGTACGCCTTCGACGTTCTTGATCTTGTCCAGGTATGAGTTCGGCAACTCGACGAACAGCGAGACCGCAGACTGGACGATCACGCGATCGGACCGCGCGTTCTTCACGCCGCGATCGAGCGTCACCACCAGCGAACGCAGCACGCAGAGAAGAAAGAGCGCGACGAACAGCGAGCCCATGGTGAGCAGCGCGCGCAGCTTGTGCTTCGCGAGGTTGCGCCAGACCAGGCGGATCGGCAGCTTCATCGATCCACTCCCGCCCCGGTGCGCGTGCCCGTCGCCTCGACGCTGACCATGCGCCCCTTGTCGAGGCGGATGATCTTCTGCGCGCGGCCGGCCGCGATCGCGTCGTGTGTCACCATCAGGATCGACTTCTTCAGCTCGCTGTTCAGTCGTGCCATCAGATCGAGCACCTGGTCGGCGGAGTGGCGGTCGAGATCGCCCGTCGGTTCGTCGGCGAGGATCAGCTTCGGGTCGGTGACGAGGGCGCGCGCGATCGCGACGCGCTGCTCCTGCCCGCCGGAGAGCTGCGCGGGGCGGTGCTTCATGCGGTCCTTCAGGCCGACCAGCTCGAGCGCGTACTCGGCGTGCTCGCGGCGCTCACTGCGCGACAGCGGCGCGAGGAGCAACGGCAGGGTCACGTTCTCGAGCGCGGTCAACACCGGGATCAGGTTGAAGCCCTGGAACACGAACCCGACGTTCCGCGCGCGCCAGCCGGCGAGCTCGGTGTCCGTCATCGTGGTCAGCTCTTCGCCGTTCACCGCGACGCTCCCTGCGTCGGCGTGGTCGAGGCCGCCGACGAGGTTGAGCAACGTCGACTTGCCGGAGCCGGACGGACCCATCAGCGCGCAGAATGCGCCGTCCTCGATCGAGAGGTCGAGGTGGTCGAGCACGGTGAGAGTCTCGCCGCCGCGCGAGTAGTTCTTCACGACGCCGGACAGTTCGATGCACTTCGCGGTCATCCGTTCTCCTTCACTCGCACGCGATCGCCGTCCTTCAAGGAAGGCGGTGGATTCAAGACGCAGCGCTCCTCGACCGCGAGCCCGCTCTCCACGACGTAGCGTCCGCCGGTCTTCCCGCCGAGCTTCACGTCGCGCTCGTGCGCAGTGTCGCGCTCGATGACGAACACCGACGTGCGGCCGCCCGCGCGGACGATCGCCTCTTCGGGGACCATCAGCACCGGCGCCGAGTCCGCGTCCGGCGCGCCCGCCTCGCGGCTCGCGGCCGGCTTGTCGTCGGGCGCGAACACGACGCGGATCCCCATCTCGGGACGCAGCCGGTCGTCCGGGTCGTCGATCGACACGCGCACCTCGACCGTCGCCTTCTGCCGGTTCGCGGTCGGCCAGATGCGCTGCACCGTTCCGTGGAACGCGTGCTCCGGGTAGGCGTCGAGGAACAGCAACGAGGGCGCGCCGATGACGACCGCCTTCAGGCTGGTCTCCGGCACTTCCGCCTGCGCTTCGAGCGTCTTGAAGTCGACCATCGTCACGACCGCGCCGCGCGCGGAACCGCCGGCCTGCACCGACGGCGCGACGACTTCGCCGACTTCGGCCTCCTTCAGAACGATGATGCCGTCGAACGGGGCCTTGATCACGGTCTTGTCGAGGAGCGCCGCGGCTTGATCCAGCTCCGCCTTGCGCACGCCGATCTGCGCCTCTGCTTCCTTCAATTGCGCGCGCGCCCAATCGAGCTTCGTCTCCGCCTGTGTCGCCGCCGCCTCCGCCTGCGCTTCGCGCGTGGACGCCGCGATCGTGCGTGCCTTCGCGGTGTCGTAGTCGGCCGTCGCTTCCTCGAGTCGGCGCGCGTTCTCCGTGTCGTCCGCGACCATCTTCTGCACGCGCTTCCACTCGAGCTCGGCCTGCTTCTCTTTCGCACGAGCTTCGGCGACCTCGGCGCGCGCGGTGTCGATGCCCGCCTTGATGCGCGCCGCGTCCTTCTCCCAATTCGCGATGTCCTTGGTCGCGCTGACGACCGCCGCCTGCGTCGCGTCGAGGTCCGCCTCCGCGCGCCGCACCGCCGCGGCGATGTCCTCGGAGTAGAGCCGCGCGATCACGAAGCCCTTCTTCACCGCCATGCCTTCCGTCACGTTCAGCTCGACGATGCGGCCCGGCGTGTCGGCCGAGAGCGCGGCCTTCACGCGCGCGATCACGTAGCCGTTCGCCGCGACGCCGCTCGCGGCGGCGGCGTGCGCTGCGGCGCGCAACTCGACCTTCGTCGTCTCGACGAGCGGGAGGCGAAAGCGATCGACGAGGTCGGCGAGCCGCTGGTGGAACACCCAGGCGAGGCCGCCGAGGACCGCGAGCGCGACGAGCCGGCCGAACCACGGCGAGCGCGCGCCGCGAACGCCGGTGCGCGCTCGCGGCACGGACGGCGCAGTTTGCGGCTGCGTGCCGCGATCGATCTTGAGCTTGGTGAGATCCACTGCCGCCGTCCGCCGAGACCCGCGAGTTCGAGGTCTGCGAGGATGGCTTCGATCCGCCCCGCTGGCAAGCGGGAACGCGCGCGAACGCGCCGGTCAGTTGACGATGTCGGCGCCCGTGCCGTGGTGGATCTTCGTCTTGCCGGCCACCGTGTTGTTGTTGACGGTCAAGGTGTCGTCACCCGCACCGGTCCGGACCGACAAGTCGCCTGCGACGGTGTTGTCGGTCATGACCAGCGAGTTGTTGCCGTCTCCCGCGTCGACGGCAAGCGTGCCGGACGTGGTGACGAAGGTGATCGCCAGCTGATCGGACTCGCCTCCGGTCGAGACGCGGCCCGGCCCGACGTCGATCGCGTTGGCCCATGAGAACGTGTCGAGCCCGCCGCCGGTCTTCACCGAGTTCTTTCCCACCGACCCGGAGTTCGCCAGGCCCACGGTGTCGTCGCCCGAGCCGGTGTCGACCGCGAGCGACTTGGCCGTGCCGGAGTTGCTCATGTTGAAAGTGTCCGCCCCGCCGCCGAGCCGCGCGCGCAATCGGCGCCAGCCGCTCTGGGAGAAGGTGACCGTATCGGTGTCGCCCGAGCCTTTGATTCGTGCGCTCGCGGAGTCGCTTCCGGCGTTGGTCGAGGTGAAGTCGTCGACACCGCCGTCGGCTCCGCCGAAGTCGACCGCGAGCCCGCCGTCCGCGGCCGCAAACGAGAACTGCGCCAGGTCGGCGCCCGGTCCGCAGGAGAAACGCGCGCGCCCGTCGATCTGGGTGAATCCCACCGACAGCGTGTCGCCGCCGTCGCCGCCCTCGAGCGTGACGTTTCTCTTGACGTGGCTGTACGAGAGCGAGAGGGAGTCTGCCCCCGCGCCACCCTTCATCCGCACGCCGCGGAGATCGTCCATCTGGGTCACGAGGAACACGTCGTCGCCGCCGCGAGCGTCGACGACGATGTCCTTCGTCACGCCGGGAAACGCGACCGTTCCGGCGGCTCCGTTCACGGTGGTCCCGGCGTCAGGGACGAGGTTCGCCTGTCCCGGCGTGCCCTGCATGTTGATCGTGACCGCGTCGGTGGTGTCGCTGCCTTTCACGAACAGCGACCCTTTCACGACTTTGACGGTCACGTCGCCGGCAACCGCTGCCGGACCGACGGCGAGCGTCGCGGCGAGGACGACGAGTGCGAACGCGCGAAGGTCGTGAGTCACTGTGAGTTCTCCCGCTCGATGAGCGTGCTTCAGTTGACGATGTCGGCGCCCTTGCCGTGCTTGATGCGGGTCTTGCCGGCCACCGTGTTGCTGTTCACGGTGAGCGTGTCGTCGTCGTCGCCGGTGCGGACCGAGAGGTTCTTTCCGACGGTGCATCCGGTGACGGTGACGGAGTTGTTGCCGTTGCCGGCCGCGACCGTGATCCCGTTCACCGTGCTCTGCTGAGCGATCGAGATCGTGTCGGGGCCGGATCGCCCGAGAACGGTGATCGCGCCGG
>CAZBOK010000285.1:0-6145 GCA_964493525.1 uncultured Phycisphaeraceae bacterium
TCACCCGGCCGGCGGTTGCGGCGCGGTGCGCGGCGCGCACGAGCTTCGGCGTCGACGCGCGCGACGTCGCGACCGGCGTGCGGCCGTCGCGCGCGGTCGAGTGAGAATCAGCGGGCGCGCGCCGCGAGGCGCTGCTCGAGCAGCGCGCGCAGCGCGGGGTGCATCGTGAAGAACTGCCGGCCCTGATCCCGGCGCTGCGGCGTCCGCGGCGGAAGGTCGCCCGCGTCGCGCACCGCGTGCAGGACGCGCGCGAGCAACGCGACTTGCGCCTCGTCCGCCGCGTCGCGCAGCTCCGCGATCGTCCGCTTGCCCGCGACGTCGACTTCCGCGGCGAGCAGCAGATCGCCCGTGTCGATCCCCGCGTCGACGAGATGCACCGTGACGGTGACCGGGTCGCCGTGCAGCGCCGCCCATTCGGCGACGTTCATCCCGCGATACCCGGGGAGCGCGCCCATGTGCGCGTTCACGGTGCCGAGCTTCGGGATCGCGAGCAGCGGAGCGCGGAGGATGCCGACGCCGGCGGTGACGAAGAGATCCGGCGCGAGCGCGCGCAGCCGTTCGAGCGTCGCCGCATCCTCCAGCGAACCCACTTCGACGACGGGAATGCCGCGCGACTTCGCGAGCGCGCGCACGTCGATCTCGCCCGGCGCGCGGCGCGTCGGCCCGGGCGGACTCATCGGCGCCATCGGAGTCAGGGGCGCGCCGCGCAGCTTCCGCCGCACGAACTCGAATCCATCGCGACGCAACGCGGCGCGCAGCCGCGCGCCGATCGGGGCGTCCGGGCGCGATTCGACGACGATCGCGTCGGGACGCACGCCCTCGCGGTCGAGCGCCGCGAGCAGTCGGGCGCACTTGGCCGAACGCGGCGGCGCGAGCAGCACGATCTTCGGGGAGCGCGCGCCGCCGGTCACGGCCGGCGACAGCGATCGCGGCGCGCTCGGCGCGGCGCCCGGAGTCCGCGGGGCGAGATCGTCCGCCGCGAGTCCGGCGAGCACGCGGCGCTTCGCGAGCAGCGCGTCGAGGAAGAACTTCGCGGCCCAGTTCGGCGCCGCGAGGTGCAGGTAGCCGCCGCTCGGCGGATCGGAGCCCGGGATCCCGCCGCGCAGCCCGTCGGCGCGGTTGCCGATCGCCTGCACGTCCTTCACGCGATCGATCGCCTTCAGCGCCGCGTTCAGGAGCCGCACGTCGCCGTCGCGCTCGAACAACCGCATCCAGACCAGCGCGGTCTGCACCGTGCCGGTGGGGCACGACCACGACGCGCCGCGCCGGAAGCGGTGGTCGAGCACGCCGGGCAACGATCCTTCCAGCTCGAAGCGCCGCGCGATCCGTTCCGCGGCGTCCCGCACCGCGTCGATGCCGTCGGCGCGCCCGATCGCGATGGACGTGTGCAGCGTTCCGGCGAGCGTGTAGGCGAGCGTGTGCGTGACGGATCGACGCGCGGCGTGATCGTCCTTCGTGAACCCGCATGCGTCAATGAACCCGGACGCGGCGTCGCGGTGCCGGAGCACCCAGTCGAGGTGACGCTCGGCCGAGCGCGCGAAGCGCGCGTCGCCGGTCGCGGCGGCGAGGTCGACGAGCCAGCACGACGCGTGCGCGTGGTACGTCGCGGGAACGCCGAGATAGACGTGCTTGCGCCACGCGCCGTCCTCGTCCTGCACCGACGCGAGCCACTCGCCCGCGCGCCGCGCCGCGATCAGCGCGCGCTCGTCGCCGCGCTCGCGGTGCCACGCGACCAGCCCGCAGACGATCTGCGCAGTGTTGAACGGCGACGGTTCGGTGCGATTCTCGGCGACCTCGAGCCCGGGAAACGCGCCGCTCGGGAGCTGCAGCGCGAGCAGGAAGTCGATCGCGCGCGCGGCGCGTGCGACGAGCTCGGGCCGGTCGTAAGCGCGCGCCGCGTCGAGCAGCGTCGGCACGATGTACCCCGTGGTCTCGGGGTAGGACGACGTCCAACCGCGATCGAGCCGGTAGCGCCCCGCGAACCCGCCGTCCTCGCTCGCGTCCTGCGCGCGGCGCAGCCAGTCGATCGCCGCGCTCGCGTGGTCGTCATCCGAAAGACCGAGGCGCGCCACGCGCTCGCGATCGAAAGCGCCGCCGAGCACGAACGCGGCATGGCCGCGCCGCAGTGGGCGCGACGTGCGCAAGAGTCGGAGCATCGACGTTGTGGACACGCCACCAGCGTAGGCGCCGCGGCACGGTTCGTGATGTCCGGATCGAGACGGACGGCGCGTTGCGCGCGAGATCCGCGAGATCCCGGCCGAACCGGACGCGCGCGCGACGAGTCGAACGAGATCGCACGAGGCTCGCGTGCGCCTGCCTTCAACGAGCCGTTCGAAGTTTGCAGAAGAAGGAGGAACAACGTGGATCAGCACCAGCATCGAATTGCAGTTGCTCTCTCGCTGGCCTGCGGGCTCGCGCCGGCGCTCTCCGCTCAGACCCAGTTCTCGGCCAGCGGACCGAACGCCGCGGCGATCCAAGGGACCGTCGATTTGTTCCGCACCGCGCTCGGCACACTGAACCCGAACAACCCCGGATCCGCCGGCAGCGGCCGCCGCGAGATCGATTGGGAGGACGTGACCGACGCGCAGGCGGCGCGCGCGCTCCTGCCGGGCGACTTCTACAACCTCACGTCGCCGCGCGGCGTCGTGCTCACCACCGTCGAGCCCGGCTACGGGTTCCAGGTCAGCGCCGACGGTCTGAACTCCGACATGACGCTGCCGGAGTTCGGCCACATCACGCCGAGCTACACGATGTCGTTCGAGCCGTTCTCGGGCGCTCGCATGTTCAGCCCGCGCGGCACCAACGTGTTCGACGTCGTGTTCCGCATCCCCGGCGACTCCCACCGTCGCGCGGCTTCTCGTGCGTTCGGCGCGGTGTTCACGGACGTCGACCTCGTCGGCGACGCGTCGCTCGAGTTCTTCCGCGGCAACGAGAGCCTCGGCTCGTTCCCCGTCCCCGCGACCGCGGGTGACGGAAGCCTGTCGTTCCTCGGCGTCGACTTCGGCGCGAACATCGTCACGCGCGTCCGGGTCACCTGCGGCACTGCAGCGCTCGGCGACGGCGCGGAAGACCTGACGATCAATCAAGTGAACCCCGACCTGGTCGTCACCGACGACTTCATCTTCGGCGAACCGGTCGCCCTCGTTCCGACGATCGCCGGCATTGCCGGCAACCTCGGGCAGCTTCGCGTCGACATCGACGGCGCGATCGCGCAGCACAAGCTCGAGAAGCAGCTCCTGAACGAGCTCGACGCCGCGCTCGCGGCGGTCGATCGCGCGTTCAAGAAGGAGAACAACGGCAAGCACGACGCGGCGACGAAGCTCTTGAAGTCCGGCGCGCAGCACCTGCGTCAGTTCGAGTTCCAACTCGACCGCAAGCGCGCGGGACTCGCGCTCGATGACGACGAGCGCGTCGGATTCGCCGACCGCGCCGCGACGATCGGCGTCGACTTCGCGACGCTGATCTACGGCTGATCGCGGTTCGCCCGGAACCCTGCAGCTCCATCCCCCGACCGGTTCGTGACGCCGGTGATTCGCGCAAGCGGGTCGCCCGCGTCACGACCGCGTCTTCAGGGCGCGTGGCGCCGGCGCTCGATCACGCGGCGATCAGGCCATCCGGGAGGCCGAGCTCGTGCAGTCGATCGCGCAGGCGCTGCCAGCGCTTCTCCGCCGCTTCGACGGTGACGCCGAGGATGCGGCCGACCTCGCCGTGCTCGAGCCCTTCGAGGCCGCGGTAGAGCAGCAACCGACGGTCGTCCTCCGGAAGTCGGGCGAGCCGCTCGACCACGCGCCGCAGCGATTCGTCGCGCACCACGCGCCGCGAGATGCTCGTCGCCGGATCGGGCACCTGGTGGATCCACTCGGTCGCGAGCTGATCGCTCCCCTTGCGCGTCGGATGGCGCGCGAGGAAGCGCAACGCCTCGCGCAGAACGTTGCGCGCGATGCCGAACGCCCAGGAGCGGAACGAGCCGACCGCGGCGTCGAAGCGATCGATCTGCTCGAACGCGCGGCAGGCGACCTCCTGGAGGACGTCCTCCGGCTCGAGCAGCGAGCGCACCTCGGACGGCAGTCGCAGCACGACCCACGCGAAGAGCGACGGCGCGACCGCCTCGAACTCCGCGGAGAATGCCTCGGATCCCCGGTTCATGGCGGTCGAAGAGTAGCACGGAACCACAGCGGCGGCCGGCGATGCGGGTGCATGTGGCACAATCCCGCGCATGTCCGTCCTGCCTCGCCGATGCCGCCGCCTACGAGCGATGGGGATGTTCCTCGCATCCGCGCTCCTCGCGACCGGATCGACCGCATCTACCGCGCGCGCGCAGGACGAAGAGGCCGCGAAGGCGATCAAGGACGGCGCGTGCTGTCACGAGCCGGAGCCGGTGCTCGCGCCGCTGCCGGAGGACGCTTCGCCGAAGCTGCGGCGGCTGCGCGAGCTGTTCGACGCGAGTCAGAACGCGGAGAGCTTCTTCACCGGCGAGCGGCTGCTCGCGAAGCTCGAGCGCGACGTCGCGGACGCCGAGCGCACCGGCGATCCGCTGCGCACTTACGGGAGGCGCTTCGCGCTCGGGCTGCAGCAGCTCCGCACCGGCCGCGTCGCGCAGGCGATCGAGCAGCTCGACCGATGCGTCGCGCTCTGCGACGACGGCGGCGCGGGTCCGAAGCTCCCGCCGTCGTTGCGGATCGACGCGCTCTACTACCTCGGCGTCGCGCACTTCCGCCGCGCGGAGGTCGAGAACTGCATCGCGAACCACAACGAGGAGAGTTGCATCCTGCCGCTGTCGGCGCGCGCCGCGCACGTCGCCCCGCGCGGCGCGCAGGGCGCGTACGCGGTGTTCGAGCGGCTCCTGAAGGAACCGGAGAACCATCGGGCCGCGGAGTCCGCGTGGCTCCTGAACGTCGTCGCGATGGCGCTGAAGCAGTGGCCGGACGGAGTGCCCGAGCAGTGGCGCTACCCGCGCGAGAGCTTCCGGCCGGAGCAGCCCGCCGCGCGATTCACGGAGGTCGCGAAGCGAATGGGGCTCGACCGCCGCGGCCGCACCGGATCGATCGTCGCGGACGATCTCGACGGCGACGGCGACGAGGACGTCGTGATGTCGAGCTTCGATCCGGGAACTCCGCTCGCGCTGTTCGTGAACAACGGGCTCGGCCTGTTCGAGGACGTCGCCGACGAGTCGGGGCTCGCGGGACAGCTCGGCGGATCGCACCTGACGCGCGCCGACTTCGACGGCGACGGCAAGCTCGACCTATTCGTCGCGCGCGGCGGCGGACTCACGTTCGAAGGCGCGTTCCCGCCGTCCTTGCTCCTGCAGCGGGACGAGCTGCGCTTCGAGGACGTCACCGCGGCGGCAGGCCTCGAGATCGAAGCGCCGGCGTCGACGTCGTGCGCGGCGGACGTCGATCAGGACGGCGACCTCGACCTCTTCGTCGGATGCGAGAGCGCCGGGCAGCCGGACGGCTCGCTGCGCTGGCCGAGCCGACTGCATCGGAACGACGGCGCGGCGCGGTTCACCGACGTGACGCGCGCGGCGGGCATCGATCTCGCGGCCGGATGCTCCGGCGCCGTGCTCGCCGACTTCGACGACGACGGGCGTCCCGATCTCTTCGTCGCGCACCCGCTCGCCGCGAGCCGGATGTTCACGAATGCCAGCTCCGCGGACCGCATCGCGTTCGTCGACGCGACCGCGCGCGCGGGGATCGACGGCCCGCAGTTCTCGGGCGCCGTGTGCTGCGCGGACGTCGACCAGGACGGCGACCTCGATCTCTTCGTCGCGGCGAAGAACCACATCTCCGTCGAAGCCGGCGTCGCGCGCTTCTACCGCGACGGCGCCGTGACGAGCGACCCGAGCCGGCTGTTCCTGAACGACGGGAGCGGGAAGTTCCGGGACGCGACGACCGAGCGACGCATGAACCGCGTCGCGCAGACGCTCGCCGCGGGCTTCGCCGACTTCGATCAGGACGGGTTCGACGATCTCTACCTCGGCACCGGCGGCCACGAGATGTCATCGCTGTTCCCGAACGTGCTGTTGCGGAACGATCGCGGGTCGTTCTTCGACGTCACGTTCGCCGCCGGCGTCGGCCACCTGCAGAAGAGCGCCGCGCTCGCGTTCGCGGACCTCGACGACGACGGCGCGCCGGAGATCCTGATC
>CAZBOK010000286.1:0-6140 GCA_964493525.1 uncultured Phycisphaeraceae bacterium
GCTCGAGACGGTCGACCTCGCGCCGCCGCGCGCGGCGGCGACCGGAAGCAACGCGGGCGCGCTCGCGCGATCGCTCGGGCTCGACGCGGCGGCGGCGCAGGACGCGATCGCGCTGGTCGCGCGCACTCTCGCGTCGCCGCTCGGCGAGCGCCTGCGCGCCGCGCGGCGCGTGATCCGCGAGGCCCCGTTCGTGTTCGAGAAGGACGGCGCGTTGATCGAAGGCGCGATCGACCTGATCGCGGAGGAGCGAGACGGCGGTCTCGTCATCGTCGACTGGAAGACGGACGACGTCGCGGGCGCGGCGCTCGACGAGCGGTTCGCGACCTACCGGCTGCAAGGCGAGCTGTACCGCGCCGCGCTCGCCCGCGCGAGCGGCGTCGATCGCATCGAAGTGCTGTTCGCGTTCGTCCGCGCCGGCGTGGTGCGGGCGCTCTGACCGTGGGCCGCGGGGCGTTCCGACCGGACGGGCGCGCATTTCGTGGAACCCCGCGCTCCGCTCGCGGCTTTGACGCTCCGACATGACCTTCCCCGCTTCGGATCGCTCCAGCACCGCCGCTCCGGGTTCCGGCCCGATCGAGCTGGACCGTCTGTATCGCGATCACGCCGCCGCGGTGGCGGACTCGATCTGGCGGCGCACCGGCGACGCTGCGGCCGCCGAGGACATCGCGAGCCAGGTGTTCCTCGCCGCCGCGCGCGCGTTGCCGCGTTGGCGCGACCGCGGCATCCCGATCCGCCATTGGCTGCTGCGCATCGCGACGCGCGAAGTGATCCGTTGGGCGCACCGCCGGCGCCGCGCCGAAGAGCGTCTGCCGGACGATCGCGAGCCCGTCGACCCGGCGAGCGTCGCGCCCGCCGATTCGCGCGATGCCGAGCGCGTTCGCCGCGCGCTGCTGACGCTGCCGGCGCGCCACCAGGAAGTCGTCGCGCTGCACCACATCGAAGGCACCGCCGTCGACGAGGTCGCGCGGCTCCTCGACTGCGCGCCCGGGACGGTGAAGTCGCGCCTGGCGCGCGCGCGTGCGACGTTGATGGAGCGGCTCGCCGCCGGCGGGTTCGCGGAGGACGAGCGATGAACGGCACCGGACCGCGGATCGACTTCGACGGGCGCATCGATCGCGCCCTCGGCACGCTCGCGTCGCGCCGGCTGCCCGGGGATCGCGACGCGCTCGCGCGTCGCGTCGCGGCGCGCGTCGAGCTGCGGTCGCGCGGCCGCTCGCGAGCGCGGCGGCTGTTCGCGCTCGTCGCGGCGGCCGTGATCCTGTCCGGGCTGGTGGGTGCGCTCTCGAGCGCCGAGGGGCGCGAGGCGATCCGCCGACTGCTTGTGCGCGTGCGGATCTTCGACGAGCGCGGCGTCGAATCCGGATCCGGCGACGCGCCGCTCGAGATCGCGCCGGACGGATCGAGCACGCTGCGGATCGCCCCCGATGCCGACAGCTCCGCGACGATCCGCATGCAGCCCGCCGCGCCCGGCTCCGCCGAGCGCCACGTCGACGTCCGACTCGACGGCAAGTCGAAGGGCCGCGTCATCACCGTCGATGGCGTCCCGCCGGACAAGCACCGCTGACCGACCGAATCGGAAGGAACCGGATGAACCGCATCGCGACGAATTGGATCGTCGCCGCGGCATGCCTCGCGGCGCGAACCGCGGGCGCAATCGCCGCCGGCGACCCGATCGAATACCGCTACCACTTGCTGATGCGCACCGAGCGCGGCGTCGACGTCGTGCCGGTCGCGATCACGACCGCGGAGCCCGTCACGCGGACGCATCGGCCGGAGGACGGCGTGCTCGACGTGCTGGTGCCGGTCGGCCACGGCGGCTCGGGCAGCTTGATCCAGGCGGGGACCGTGAAGGACTACGTGGTCGAGTGCCGGGACGGCGCGATCTCCGTCACCGCGCACGGCGCCGACGGTCGCGAGTTCGCTCGGCCCGCGCGGCGGCTCGCGGACCTCGCGGGCGACGACATCCGCGTGTCGGTGAGCGGGTCGGGGGTGAAGCGCGCGTTCCTCGTGCTGCGCAACGAGGAGGTGGTCGCGGACGACGCCGGCGGGACGGTCGATCCGTTCGCGGGCAAGGTCCCGCTCGGGCCGCGCGACTACGTGGTGTTCACCGACACGTTCCCGCACGCGGCGCGCACGACCGTGACCGGCGAAGCGCCGCTCGTGGTCGACGGCTGGCCGTTCGCCGAAGTGCGGGTCGCCGGCGGCGAGCCGATGCCGTTCATCGTCGACACCGGCGCCGCGACGACGATCGTCGTGAAGGATGCGCTGCCGCACGGCGTGGAGATCACGCGCCAGTCGATGGTCGAGTACTCGGCGGCCGGCAGGCGATTGCTCGACTACGCGCCGGAAGGCGCGACCGGCAGCGTCACCTCGATCGAGGGCGCCGCCACGCTCTCGTCGCTCGCGCTCGGTTCGATCGAGTTCAAGGATGCGGAGGTCGACGTGATCGGCGCGCTGCCGGACTTCTCCGGGCGCAAGATCGGCGGCATCCTCGGACTCGATCTCCTGCGGCGCGCGCGCGTCGTCGAGCTCGCGCTCTCGGGTGAGCGACCGCGGTTGCGCCTCGCGTCCGCGCAGGACGCGGCCGCCGCGCGATCCGCGCCGTTCTCGCTGATCAGCGGCCACGTCGTCGTGGCGGGCGCGCTCGCCGGGAAGACCGTGCGATTCGTGCTCGACAGCGGTTCGCCGGGCTCGATCCTCGATCGCGCCGCCGCCGACGCGCTCGGTCTCGCGCGCCACGACGCGGGCCAGAAGAGCGCGTCGGGTCTCGACGGCGGGTCGGTCGCGCTGGTGCCGGTCGAAGCGCCTCCGCTCGAGCTGGCGGGCGCGCGCTTCGAGCGGCCCGCGTTCCGCGCCGGCGACCTCGCGGTGTTCGCGCCGGTGCGCGGCGATGGTCAGCTCGCCGGTCTGCTCGGCACCGAGCTCGTCGCGCGGCTCGCGCGGATCGAGATCGATTTCGAGGCGCGCGCGGTCCGCTGCTTCGAGCGTTGATCGGACGGGCCGCGCTCACGCCGCGGTCGGCACCGCATCCTCGCCGAACTTCCGCGCGAGCGAGCTCAGGTAGCCGTCGAGCGTCGCCTCGTAGCCGAACACGAAGCGCGACAGGAACCGGAACATCGGGTTCGAGATCCAGCCGTCTTCGGTGATCGCGACGCGCGTCGCGCCCGATTCCTCCGCGAGCGCGAACGTCCACGTCCCGCCGAACGGCTGGTCCTCGTCGAGGATGCGCGTGACGAGCGTTCGCGGCGGCTCCTCGACTTCGTACTGGAACGTCAGCACGCCGAACCCCGACGTCTCGCGCACGACGGCCTTGCCGTCCTGCGGCGGGAGGATCTCCACCTTCTTCACGCCGTCACGCCAGCTCGGATGCGCGGCAGCGTCGCGGATCACCCGCCACACCTCGGCGATCGGCTGGCGGATGCGCACGACGCGCGTCGCGCGATGCGTGCGTGGGACGAACATCCCGATCAGCGCGACGAGCGCGACGAGACCGGCAAGCGAGGCGAGGACGATGTAGAGCCACTTCACGGCGTGACCTCCGGTGGACGCGGTTTCGCGCGGCGACGCGTTCGCCACGCGGTGGGGACGGCGGCGGCGCGATCGGCGATGAGCGCGAGCCCGGCGACGGCGCGCTGTAGCTCGTCGGGTCGCCGCCGCGCGAGGACGCGGCGCAACCGCCGCGCGTCGAGCACCGACGTCGCCGACATCGCGGCCACGCCGCGCTCGAGCAGGCGGATCGACTTCTTGCGGCGGTCACGCGGGTCGGCCTCCTGCGCGAGGTAGCCGAGCGCGGTCAGACGCGCGAGCGCCGCGGACAGCGTCGACTTCGTCACGCCGAGGTGGCGCGCCAACTCCGCGGCGCCGATCGCGCGCCCCGCTCCGATGTGGGCCAGGATCGCGGAGTCGCTCGGCGACAATCGGTGCGCGTTCGATTTGCGCCGCACGTGGTCGACGTGGCAGGCGTGGAAGATCCGCGGGTAGAGCTCCTGCACGCGGACGATCGCGGCGTCGAGTTGGTCTCGGTTCATCGCGCGGGTTCTACTCGCGCGAGTTCTCGTTCGTCAAAACGAACGATTTCCCCGAGTGCGTCACCGCACCGAGTAGGTGAGCGAGCAGATCCCCGACTTCTCGTACACGCGATGCTTGGTGAGCGCGAGCTTCGCGCCGATGTCGGTCTTCGGCAGGAACGGCGTGCCGTCGCCGAGCAGCACGGGGACGATCGAGACCTCCACGACGTCCACCAGCCGAGCGCGGAGGAGGCTCTCGAACAGCACGCCGCCGCCCATCAGCCAGATCGCCTTGCCCTCCTGCTTCTTCAGCTCCGCGACCTTCTCGTTCGCGTCGGTCGCGACGACGCTCACGTCCTTGTGCTCCTCCGGTTTCAACGTCGTCGAGAACACGTAGGTGCACATCCCCGGCATCGAGCCGCCCATCCCGTTCGCGAGCGACTGCTCGTAGGTCTTCCGTCCCATCAGCAGCGTGTCGAACTCGGCGAAGAGCGCTTTGAAGTCGATCTCCGGGTCCATCACGATCCAGTCCGATCCGCCGGTCTTGCTCGCGATGTATCCGTCGAGGCTCATCGCCACGCTGTAGTGGACCGCTCGCATCCGTTTCTCCGCTCGGAGGACGCGCAAGATGTCGCGCCGAGCGGCCGGGGTCAACCCGGCGGCGCCGGTCGAGCGCGCTTTGATCGCGCGCGCCGATCCGTATCGTGCTGCCCGCATGTTCCGACTCGACGGCCTGAATGCGCTCGTGCTCGTCGCGATCCTCCTGGCCGCGCCCGGCTGCGTGAGCACGTTCGACGCGGCGCTCGACCGCGTGAAGAGCGCGCCCGAGCTGGAGCCGTTCGACGACTCGGTGCTGCGCGAGGCGCAGCCGGCGCCGCTCGCATTCGAGGTCAGCGAGCCGGACGGCGAGCCGCGCGGACTCGCGATCTGGCTCGACGGCATCGACGACCCGGACGACGCGGACGATCTGTTCGACGAGCTCGAGGACGCCGGCTTCGCGATCGCGCGCGCCCGCGTCCCGGCGATCCTCGCGACCCCGCTCGAGTTGCGCATCGGCGGCGCGATGGACGTCGAAGGCGTTGCCAAACGGGTCTCGAGCGCCGTCGACGCCGACCTCGCACGCAACGTGATCGCCGTGACGCGATTCGTGCAGGATCTGCCGCGCTCGCACAAGAAGCTCGCGATGCTGCCGCGCGTCCTGGTCGGCTTCTCGACGGGCGGCGCGGTGCTGCCGGCTGTCGCCGGACGCATCGACCGCGTCGCCGCGGCGATCCTCGTCTCGACGCCGTCGAACCTCCTGCAGCTCGCGCGGCGCTCGGAGCGCTCCGACCTCGGTCTGTCGGTGACCGTCGCCGAGGGAGGGCTCACCGACAAGCAGAGCGCGTGGCTGTCCGACCTCTACCTCGCCGACTCGCAGCTCGATCCCTACCGCACCGCGCAGTTCCTGTGGCGCGTGCCGGTGCTGATGTATCACGCGCGCTTCGACGCGGTGATCCCGACGGACCTGTGCGAGGAGCTGCACATCCGCCTGCGCCGTCCGGACACGCTGCGGGTGCTCGGCAAGCACGGCTTCTTCGAATGGCACGCCGACTTCGACGCCGACGAGATCCGCGCGTGGCTCGATCGCGAGCTCGCACGCGACGCACGGAGCCCGGCGCGCCGCTGACGCGCTCTCGCGGCCGCGGGATCGGTCAGACCCAGTCGCGCTCGGGCCCGAGGTCGGGAAGCCCTTCGCTCGCGTCGCCGATCCGCGCGACGGGCGCGCCCATCCGCGCGAGCAACGACCACCACAGGCGGCAGAGCGGCGTGTCGCGCGGGTAGGCGACGTGGCGGCCGGTGTCGAGCGTGCCGCCGCCGTTCCCGCCGAGCAGGATCGGGAGGTCGTGCGGATCGTGCGCGTTGCCGTCGCGCAGGCCGGCGCCGAGGACGATCATCGACGAGTCGAGCACGGTGCCGTCGCCTTCCGGGATCGCGCGCAGCCGCTCGAGCAGCGCCGCGAACTGACCGACGTGCCACGCGCCGATCCGCGTGTACTGCGCGAGCTTCGCCGGCTCGTTCGCGTGGTGCGAGATCTCGTGGTGGCTGCCGATCGCGGGGTCGAGGAACGAGAACGAGCGGCCGCTCACCGCGTTG
>CAZBOK010000287.1:0-6106 GCA_964493525.1 uncultured Phycisphaeraceae bacterium
CCTCGATCAACATGCGTCCGACCTGCCGGTGCACCCGCGCGTCGGACGCATGTTGATCGAGGCGGAGCGCCGCGGCGTCGTCGAGGACGGCGCGCTGCTCGCCGCGATCGCCGAAGCGCGGCCGCTCGCGCGCGATTCCCGCGGCGCCGGCGGCGCGGCGACCGGGCGGTCGGACCTCCTGCACCTCCTCGATCGAGTTCGCGCCGGCGACGCGCGCTCGATCGACGGACGCGTGCTGCGATCGATCGAGCGCGAAGCGGCGCAACTCGCGCAGCTGGCGCGCGCATCGAAGGAGCCGACCGCGCGCGGTGATCGCCGGGGTCACGAGGACGCGCTGCTCCGCTGCGTGCTCGCCGGCTTCCCGGACCGTGTGGCGCGCCGGCGCGAGAAAGGATCGCGGCAGGCGGTCGTCGTGGGAGGCTTCGCGATCGAGCAGGACGAGTCGAGCGCGGTGCGCGACGCCGAGCTCTTCGTGGCGCTCGACGCCGTGAAGGTGAGCCCGCGTGCCGGCGCCGTCGCGCGCGTGCGGCTCGCGAGCGCGATCGAGGAGTCGTGGCTCGAGGAGCTGTTCCCCGGCTCGGTCGCGACCGCCGACGAGACCGTCTGGAACGAAGCGCGCGGCCGTGCCGAGGCGAAGCGCGCGCGCCGGTTCCTCGACCTCGCGCTCGACGAGCGCGCGGCAGGGGAGCCCGATCCGGAGATCGCGGCGCGGTTGCTCGCGGAAGCCGCGCGCCATCCGCGCGTCGTCGAGGCGTTGTCGAAGGGCGCCGTCGAGGAGCTGCTGCTGCGCGTCGACGCGCTGCGCGCCGCGCGCCCGGACCTCGCGCCGCCCGAGGACGACGCCGCGCTGGTCGCGTCGGCAATCGACGCCGCGTGCCACGGCAAGACCGCGCTCGATCGATTGCGCGGCGAGGAGATCGCGACGTTCATCCGCTCGAGCCTCCCGCCGCGCACCGCGACGGAACTCGATCGATGGATCCCCGAGAAGATCGTGCTGCCGTCCGGCCGCGCCGCGCCGATCACCTACCGCAAAGGCCAGGCGCCGCTCGTGTCGGCGCGCCTGCAGGAGTTCTTCGGCACGCGGGAATCGCCGCGCATCTGCGGCGGGAAGATCGTCGTCGCGCTCGACCTGCTCGCACCGAGCCACCGCTCGGTGCAGATCACGACCGACCTCGCGAACTTCTGGCGGACGCTGTACCCGAAGGAACGCGGCGAGCTCGCGCGCCGCTACCCGCGCCACCCGTGGCCCGAAGACCCGCTCGCCGCGCCGGCGACCGCGCGGCCGATCAAACGCAAGCGCTGAAGCGCCGCGTCACTTCATCGCGGGCATCGTCGTCACGACCATCGGCGGCCTCTCGCGCCGGAACAGCGAATCGAGCGAGAGCGCGCCCGCGCCGACGAAGAAGAGGCAGAGGCAGATGCCGAGCAGCGCGAGCGGAAACTCGTACCCATGCCCGTCCATCGTGGAGAAGTGCGACTTGATCGAATCCAAGCTCAGGTCGCCGCCGAGGTGCACCTTCCAGATCCCCACGACCATCGTGCCCGCGTTCACGAGCGCCGCGAGCCGCGTCAGCAGCCCGATGATCAAGCAGATGCCGCCGACGAACTCACCCCAGGCCGCGACGTGCGCCATGATGTTCGGATCGAACCAGCTCGGGAACCCGAAGCTCTTCACTCCCTGATAGAACTCGTCCCACTTCCCGCCGAAGAGTTTCTCATACCCGTGGTACGCGAAGATCGCACCCACCGGGAGCCGAGCGAAGAGGGGGCCAAGACGACAGGTGCCGGACAGAGCCATGATCGAGTTCCCTGAAGACCGCGAGCAGCAACGAGCGCGACGATAGCGATCGAAGAACGAGGGACCGAATACGAAGCGCGACACCGCGATCGTTTGTCGCCTCACCGCGTCCGCACCCGCTCCCATCGCGAGATCCGAAGCGACTCCAATACTTGCCCCGCAGCTCGGCACACCCGAATCACGAACCGACGACGAACTCCTTCTCTCGACTGCGTCCCCCGAAATCGACGCCCCAAAGATGGGGGTGGGGTTCGCAAAGGGGTAGGGGGAAGAAATAGGAGCCGCGCTCGCGAACACTTCGGATGCAAGCGCGGCGCGCAGCGAGTCCGCCCCGCTTCGCAAGCACGCACCTCGCCCCACGAGCGCGGCGACGCTCTTCCCCCTACCCCTTTGCCCGCCGCGGCGCGGCCGCCGCAATCAAACCCCGAAGGTGACCGCGACCGAGTTGCTCGCGAAGTTCGTCGGCCCGGCGGTGAACCCCGCGAGCCAGATCGTCAGGCCCGGCAAGCTCGGGTCCGCGATCGCCGGCAGATTCAACGTTGCCGTCGCGATCCCCGAACCGGGGAGGACGCCCGCGAAGTTCGCGAACGACGGCGTGTTCAACAGCGAGAAGCACAAGGTGGTCGCCGCGTCGAAGACGAGCGGGACCGTGACCGATCCGAGCGGCGTGCCCGGCGCGTCGCCGGTGACGGAGAGGCCGATCACGTAGGTGCGGCCCGCGTTGGCGGCGCCCGCGTTCAGCGTGAGGCCGACCGAACCGCCCGCGCTCGCGGAGAGGTAGCGCTCGCTCGCGACGAGCGAGCCCGCCGTGCCGGCGCCGAGCGTGCGGAGCTGGACGTCGTCGACGGTCCAGCCGCCGAACTCGAGGCCGCCGTCGCTCGTCAGCCGGAAGCGGATCTTCACGCTCGGGTTGTTGTCGGCTTGCGCGGCGACGTTCACTTCCTGCGTCGTCCACGACGAGTCGATCGTGTGCGCCGAGCCGCCGGGCGTCGCGGGGTTCGTCCAGACCGTCGTTCCGTTCACCTGGATGCGCGCCTGATCGAACGTGCCGTCCTCGACGGACAGCCAGCGCTTGAAGCGCAGCTTCACTCCGGTGCGGCCCGAGCAGTTGATCGCCGGCGACTCGAGGTAGTTGTCGACGTTCGGCTGGTAGATGCCGTTGAAGTTGCCGATGCCGAGGTCGTTGCCGCGCGCGTTCGCGCCGCTGGCCGCGACGTTCGGGTCGTAGCCGCCCTTGCCCTGCGGCGTGCCCTTCTGCCAGTCGTTCTGCGTCGCGACCTGCACCGAGGTCCAACCGTTCTCGCCGGCCGCTTCGAAGTCGTCCGAGAAGATCGTCGTGACGGCGCCGACCGTGAACGAGAAGAACTCGTCGCCGGCGTTCAGGCTCGACGGCAGCCATTCGGTGTTGCCCGCGCTGTCGGTAGCGAAGAGGTAGTAGTCGACGTTGCCGGACGGCGAGACGCCGGGGATCGACGAGAGCCACGTGTTCGCCGCCGTGGACTTCACCATCGACTTGGTCTGCCACGAGCCGCCGTTCACGCGCCAGTGCAGCTCGGCGGACGCGACGGTCGCGGGCGTCAGCGACGTGATCGTCGCCGAGAGCGGATACGGCCCACCGGAGTTCGTCGAGTCGGTGAGCGCGGTGTGCGCGATCTGCAGGTCGACCGGCCGCGCGATCGTCGCCGCGGACGCGATGAAGTCCCGCACGATGTCGGCCGCGAGGTTGAAGTTGTTCGGGCTGTTCGGGAGCGTGTCGTTCGCGGTGTGGAGGAAGTGCGAGTACTCCGTCAGGTCCTCGAAGAAGAACGCCGCCGGGAAGCCGTGCGCCTGGTAGCTCGCGTGATCGGAGGTTCCGGCCGTGAGCACGCCGACCTTCGTCGCGAAGCCGGGGTTGTACGCGGCGCCGACGTCGCGGCAGAACTGGGTGAGCGTCGCGTCGGTGCTGTTGCTCGCGAAATCGCAGTCGTAGGTGTCGCCCGCTTCGAGGTGCGCGATCATGTCCATGCACAGCATCGCGACGATGTCGGTGCCGGCGGCCTGCTGCGCCGCCGCGTCCGCTTCGCTGCCGACCAGGCCGAGCTCCTCGGCGGAGTAGAACATCAAGCGGATCGAGCGGTCGAACTGACCCTGCGCGAGGATGCGCGCCGCTTCGAGGATGCCCGCCGAGCCGGAGGCGTTGTCGTCGGCGCCCGGCGCCGTGAGGCCGGACCCGCTCTGGTTGATCGAGTCGTAGTGCCCGCCGAGGACGACGAACTCGTTCGGGTGCACGAGGCCGGTCTTGGTGACGATGATGTTCGGCGCGTAGCTCGCGTTGAACGTCTGCGTCGTTACGGTGAGGCCGGGGATCGCCTGGATCTGCGAGATGATCCAGTTCTTCGCGTTGGTGATCTGCGCGGAGTCGGCGCGGCGCGTGAAGTTGCTCGAGAGCTGCGTGACGGTGTTCAGCAGGTTCGCGGAGTTCACTTGGGAGACGAGCGCCGCAATCCGCGGGTCGACCGTGACCGCGGCCTGGATGCCGGGCAGGTGCCCCTCGCGGAACGATGCGGCCGTCCACGGCTGGCGCTTCACTTCGGCGACGTGATGGTTGCAGCCGGCGCCCGGGACCTGCGCTGGCGCGGCGAAGACGACCTGGCGCGGCGACGTGCGCGACGTGAACAGCGGCCGAACGGCCGGCGGCACGTCCTCGGCGAGCGCGACATAGAGGTGCATCCCGTCGAGCCACGGGCCGACCGCGTGCGCGTCGAACCCGGCGCGCCGCAGCGACTTCACGGCGGCCGAGTCTCCCTCGGCGATGCCGAGCGCGCCGAACTCCCCGAACCAGGATGCCTGCTTCATCACGAGGACCGGGCCCGCCGGATCGAGCGGGCCTTGGATCACGATGATTCCGGCGCTGGCGGCGGGCGCGCCGAGCGAAAGCCCGGCGAGGAGGAGGCACGGCAAGGTGATTTTTCGCATGGCGCGGAAGTCTATCCCGCGAGCTTCCGCCTCGACAGCGGTTCGCAGGCTACGCTTGCGCCGTGACGTCGGGACCGCGGCCGAAATTGGCGCTCGTGCTGACCGGCGGCGGTGCCCGCGCGGCCTACCAGGTCGGCGTCCTGCGCGCGCTCGCGCGGCGCTTCCCCGATCTCGAGTTCCCGATCATCACCGGCGTCTCCGCAGGCGCGATCAACGCGTCGATCCTCGCGGCGCACGACGGCTCGTTCGCGAGCGCGATCGAGCGGCTCGCGACGCTGTGGAGCACGCTCACCTTCGACGACGTCTTCCACGCCGACGCGCCGCGCCTCGCGTTCTCCGTCGTGAAGTGGGGCGTGCGCCTCGTATCCGGCGGGTCGAAGCTCGCGCCGCCGACGCGCGGCATGGTCGACACCGCGCCGCTCCGACGCTTCCTGGAACGCGCGCTCGCCGCAGAGGGCGGGGTGGTTCCCGGCATCGCGCGCAACGTCGAGCGCGGCCGGCTGCTCGCGCTCGGCATCACGACCACGAACTACGCGACCGGTCAGTCGGTCACGTGGTGCCAGGGCAAGAACCCGCGGCTGTGGCTGCGCCCGCAGCGGAAAGCGATCGCGCACGACGTCAGCGTCGACCACGTGCTCGCGTCCGCGGCGCTGCCGCTCTTCTTCCCCGCGGTCGAGGTGAACGGCGAGTACCACGGCGACGGCGGCATCCGCCTCGCGGCGCCGCTCGCGCCGGCGCTGCATCTCGGCGCGGACCGGATCCTGGCGATCTCCAACCGGTATGAGCGGACGCTCGCCGAAGCGGAGCGCCCGGAAGTCCACGGCTACCCGCCGCCGGCGCAAGTGGCGTCGGTCCTGCTGAACGCGATCTTCCTCGACATGATCGATTTCGACGCGATGTACCTCGCCCGCGTGAACGCGCTGGTGCGCGCGCTCCCGCCGGAGCAGCGCGGCGAGCTGAAGCACTGCGACCTCGTCGTGATGCGGCCGAGCGTCGACATCGGCCGGCTCGCGGGCCAGCTCGAATCGGAGCTGCCGCGCGCGTTCCGCTTCTTCTCGCGCGGGCTCGGCACCAAGGAGACCTCGAGCCCGGACTCGCTCGCGATGCTGATGTTCGATCCCGAGTTCACCAAGCGGTTGCTCGAGATCGGCGAGAAGGATGGCGACGCCCGGATCGACGAGCTGACGAGGTTCGTCACCGGCTGACGCGCTGACGCGGAGCCGCGTCGCCATAGAATCCCGCGCGATGCTGTCCGCGCTCCTCTTCGGTTCGGTCATCTGGTCGCTGACCGTCGCGCAGGATCCGGCCGCTTCGGCGCCCGCCAGCGCGACCCCGCCCGCCCCGGCCTCCGCC
>CAZBOK010000288.1:0-6094 GCA_964493525.1 uncultured Phycisphaeraceae bacterium
CCAGGTGTTGCCGTCGACGCCGACGCCGCCGATCGCGAGCGGGCCGAGGAGCCCCGCCGCCTGGTAGGCCGCGTCACCCGCCGGCGCCGTGCCGGTGCCCGAGTAGGCGACGACCGCGCAGTTCGTCTGCAGCAGGTCGCCCGTCTGGTTCACCATGAACGCGCGGTTACCCGTGTTGCCACGAGCGACCGGCCACGCATAGCAGCACCAGGTGTTCTCGCACTGGTCGATGTCGACCGCGCCGACGCCGATGCCGCCGCCCGCGACTTCGCCGACCGGACCGCCACCGCCGCCCGTGACCGGGAGGAACATGGCGAAGTAATAACCGGCCTTGTTCACGAAGCCGTTCGCGTCGACCTGACCGAGCGCGCCCGACAGAACCGCAGGGGACAAGAGCGTGCCGGTCGTGCGCAGACCGACGGACGCCGCCATTTCACCGAACGTGCCGTGCTCACCGATGCCGTCCGAGTCCTCGTCGATCGCAGCCTGCGCCTGGATCTGCGCCTGGGCCGACGTGACGTTGCGCAACGTCGAGATCGCCGACGACTCGTTCGCGTTCAAGCGAGCCGAGAGGAGGTTCGGGATCGCGATGGACGCGATGATCGCGATGATCGCCACGACGATCATCAACTCGATGAGCGTGAAACCCTTGTTGCTCTTCATTGCTGAATTGCGCTCCAACTTTTTCGCCGGGTCCGACGTTCGGCCCGACGGTTTTTTCAAGGTTCAAGGTCGAGGCACGCGCCCCGGCCAGTCGCATATGACGAACGCGGTCGCCCACGGAATCGCTTCCGTGATGAACTCCCCTCGGATCCGAAAGAAGGGATCGAAGGGGGCCAACTCGAACGCACGCGCCAGCCCGTAACGGAAACCTTCTTCGTCCCCGCGCCCCAGGCGACTGAAAGCCCAAATGACGTCGGGGGCCGCCCGGTCCGGAGCCTCAGAACGCGCGAGATCCGCGTCCTGTTGCGCTTCCGCGAATTTCCCGGCGTGCAGTCGCAGCGCCCCGGACGCCACCAAGAGGTCCGCACTTTTTCCCGGTTCGTTCTGCGCGAGGACCCATTCCCGCGCGAGGTCATAGCGCGCGAGCGCGCTGTCATAGCGGCCGGCCTGGAAGTCGACGTTCGCCAGCAGGAGCTCCGCCTCCGGCTGATCCGGTTCGCGGCGGAGCACTTCGTTCAATTGCTCGGTCGCCTGGTCCACGAGGCCGAGTCCGATCATGAACCGCGCGCCCTCGAGGACGACGGCGATGTCCGGCGCCGGCTTGTAGACGACGGCCGCGAGCGACAGCGACAATCCGACGACCGCCGTCGACGTCCACGCGACGATCCGTGTCCTGTCGCGCCGGCGCGGCGCAGCGTTCGGGTTCATTGACGTGTCTCCGACGATCGGAGTGCCCGCGATGGTTCGCTGCGCGATCGAGTCGTCCGATGTCGTCTGTCGCTCGAACTCGATGGTTGCAGGGATCTTCTTCACAGGCGCCTCACACCGATGCGTTTCGCAATCGAATCGCAAGTCGTCCCCGCGTAATCGGCACTCCGCGCTACCGCGCGGAGCGCCGGACTCGACCATTGAACGCGGCGCTGCGCGCCGCCGCGGCCTGCCGCCGCGGTGATCTCCTGCGTCGAGGAATCGTCGCGTGCCGCGACGATTCCTCGACTCGGTAGATCAGTGACCCTGGGTCAGCTTCTCCTGGATCTTGAAGATCGGCAGGAAGACGGAGAGGACGATCGTGCCCACGAACAGACCCATCACCGCGATCAGCATCGGCTCGATCAACGCGGTCAGCGACTTCACCTGGGCCGAGACCTGTTCGTCGTAGAACGTCGCGATCTTCTCGAGCAGGTGCTCGAGCGCGCCGGACTTCTCACCGATCGCGATCATGCGCGTCACCATCGGCGGGAACACCGGGCTCTGCGCGAGCGGCTCGGAGAGCGAGCGGCCTTCGCGCACCGACGCCTTCGCGAGCGTGACCGAGCGGCTGACCACGCGATTGCCGGCCGTCTCGCCGACGATCTCGAGCGCGCCGAGGATCGGGACGCCGGACTTGATCAGCGTCGAGAACGTGCGCGAGAAGCGCGCGAGCGCGACCTTGCGGAACAAGGAGCCGAAGACCGGGATCTTCAGGATGAAGCTGTCCCAGATATAGGAGCCCTTCTCGGTGCGCTTCGCGAAGATCACCGCCGCGACGAACGCGAACACGCTCGCCGTGCACATCAGGCCGTTGTTGCGGATCGCGTCCGACGCGCCGAGCACCGCGCGCGTCAATGCCGGCAGCTCGATCTCGAGGGATTCGAAGATCGGTTTGAACTTCGGGACGATGCCCACCATCAGGAAGCCGGTGATGCCGATGACGAGGACGAGGGACACGATCGGGTACGTCATCGCCGAGCGGATCTCGCGCTTCAGCTTGGCGGCCGCTTCCAGGTAGTCCGCGAGGCGGATCAGGATCTCGTCGATCTGGCCCGACACTTCGCCCGCGCGCACCATGTTCACGAACAGCTCGCTGAACACCTTCGGGTGCTTCGCGAGCGAGCGCGACAGGTCGGAGCCGGTGCGGATGTCATCGGCGATCATGCGGAGGCAGGCGCGGAAGCGCGGGCTCTCCGATTGCTCGACGAGGATCTCCATCGACTCGAGCAACGTGATGCCCGACGACACCATTGTCGAGAGCTGCCGGGCGAAGACGACCATCTCCTCGCCCTTGCGCGGCTTGCCCGGTCGAACCAGCTTCGAGCGGACGTTCGACTTCTCCGACTTCACCTCGGAGACGTCGAGGATGGTGAGGTTGCGCTTGCGCAGTTCCCCCAACACCTCGTCCTTGCCGGGCGCGGTCAGGGTGCCGGACACCGTGCGTCCGTCCGTGTTTTTCGCCGAGTACTTGTAGTTCTTCATGAATCGCTTCCTCGCCGGGAACCGGCGTCAGGCTTCATCCGCCATGGTGACCGAGCAGACTTCTTCGACCGAAGTCCGGCCGCGCAGCGCGTTCAGCGCCGCCGCGTGTCGGAGAGTGATCATTCCTTCCTCGACGCCCTTCTTCTTGATCTCGATCGACGACTTGCCGGCGAGGATCATCGCCTTGACCGCGTCGGTGAGCTTGAGCGTCTCGAGGACCGCGAAGCGGCCCTTGTACCCCTGGTGGCACTTCACGCAGCCGACCGCCTTGTAGAGCTGCGCGTCCTTCACCTCGTCGGAGGGGAAGCCGAGCGCGGCGAGTCGTTCCGGCGGCAGCGTGATGGGTTCGCGGCAGTGCGTGCACAGCTTGCGACACAGACGTTGCGCGGCGACCAGCACCACCGACGACGCGACGTGGAACGGATCGAGACCCATGTCGACCATGCGCGTGACGGCCGACGCGGCGTCGTTCGTGTGCAGCGTCGAGAGCACGAGGTGGCCGGTCATTGCGGCCTTCACGGCGATCTCGACCGTCTCCGAATCGCGGATCTCGCCGATCAGGATGACGTCGGGGTCCTGGCGCAGGATCGAGCGCAGCGCTCCGGCGAACGTGACGCCGCGCTTCGGATTCACGGGGACCTGATTGATGCCGTCGAGCTGGTACTCGACCGGGTCCTCGACCGTGACGAAGTTCGTCTCTTCGGAGTACAGCTCCTTCACCGACGAGTAGAGCGTCGTCGACTTGCCCGAACCCGTCGGGCCGGTGATCAGGATCATCCCGTACGGCGCCGCGATCGCGTCGCGGAAGTCGGAGAGGCACTTCGCCTCGAACCCGAGCGAGTCGAGCCCCTTCACGAGGTTCGAGTTGTCGAGCACGCGCATGACGACCTTCTCGCCGTGCACGACCGGAAGCGTCGACACGCGGAAGTCGATCGAGCGGCCTTCGAGCTTCACCTGGAACTTGCCGTCCTGCGGCTTGCGCTTCTCGGCGATGTCGAGGCCCGCCATGATCTTCACGCGCGACGCGACCGATGCCGCGAGGCTCTTCGGCAGCGTCTGCGCTTCGTGAAGCACGCCGTCCTGGCGGTAGCGCACGCGCACGCGCTGCTCGAACGGCTCGAGGTGGATGTCCGATGCGCCGTCCTTCACCGCGCGGATGATCAGCTTGTTCGTCACCATCACGACCGGCGACGTCTCGCCCGAGACGTCGGCGAGGTCGACGTCGTCCATGTCCTCGGTCGTGGTGTCCTTGATCGTCAGGTCGTCGAGGCTCGTCGCGTCCTGCACGAGCGCTTCCATCTCGCGCGCGTCGCGCCGGTAGCCGCGGTCGATCGCGGCCTTGAGAGCGCGCTCGGATGCGATCACCACGCGGAGGTCCGACTTCGCGATGCGGCGCAGGTCGTCGAGGCCGACGACGTCGAACGGGTCGGTGACGGCGAGCGTGAGGACGTCGCCGATCTTGGCGACCGGGAACACGCGGTGTTTCTCCGCCGCGTCCTGCGGCAGGATCTCCAGCACTTCCGGATCGAGCTGGACGTGGTCGAGGTCGATCGGCGTGACGCCCGCTTCGACCGCGATCGTGCCGAGCAGCTCGCGCTCCTCGAACTGACCGCTCTTCACCAGCACTTCGAACAACGACGCGTTGTCGCGCGTCGCTTCGGCAATCGCCGACTGGAGCTGCTCGTCGTCGATGCAGCCTGCGCGCTTCAGCGTCTGAGAAAGTCGCCGGTCGAACGAAGACAAGGTTCAGCTCTTGTGGATCAGGCGGCGCAGCTCTTCGGGATCCGACGAGCGCGACAGCGCGTCCTCGGAGGTGACTTGGTTCGAGAGGACGAGTTCGGCGAGCGACGCGTTCATCGTCTGCATGCCGAGCTTCTTGCTGGTCTGGATGATCGAGTAGATCTGGTGCGCCTTGTCGTCGCGGATCAGCGCGCGCACCGGCTGGTTCACCAGCAGGATCTCGGCGGACATCGCGCGGCCCTTGCCGTTCGCGACCGGGACGAGCTGCTGGCAGAACACCGCGGTCAGCGAGAACGACAACTGCGTGCGGATCTGCTGCTGCTGGTGGTGCGGGAACACGTCGATGATGCGGTTGATCGTCTGCACCGCGTCCGACGTGTGCAGCGTGCCGAACGTCAGGTGGCCCGTTTCCGACAGGAGCAGCGCCGCCTCGATCGTCTCGAGGTCTCGCATTTCGCCGATCAGCACCACGTCCGGGTCCTGACGCAGCACCGAGCGCAGGGCGTTCTTGAAGCCGCGCGTGTCGGCGCCGACTTCGCGCTGGTTCACCAGCGACGTCTTGTTCGCGTGCAGGAACTCGATCGGATCCTCGATCGTCACGATGTGGCACGGCTCGGTCTGGTTGATGTGGTCGATCATCGCCGCGAGCGTCGTCGACTTGCCCGAGCCCGTCGCGCCCGTCACCAACACGAGGCCGCGCGGCAACGCGCAGATCTGTTCGCACACCTTGCGCGGCAGACCGAGGTCGTCGAAGCCCAACACGCGGTACGGGATCACGCGCATGACCGCGCCCACGGCGCCGCGCTGCACGAACACGTTGGTTCGGAAGCGGCCCATGTCGCGGATGCCGAACGAGAAGTCGAGCTCCAGCTCCTTCTCGAACTTCGCGATCTGCTCCGTCGTGAGGATCGAGTAGACGGTCGCCTTCGTCTCCTCCGGGCTCATCACGTCGTGATCGGTCGCGATCAAGTCACCGGAGATGCGGATGCGCGGGGGAGATCCCGCGGTCAGGTGGAGGTCCGACCCGCCGCGATCGACGAGCTGCTGCAGCAGCTCCTGCATCTGAGCCATGGTGTTGCTCCCGGCGCCGGAAACGGCTCTCCGTTATCGGCTCGGCGCAGCCGGAGAGTTGAGACAGTTCGGAGGTTGCGGCGTTCGTTGGCGGGAGGGCGGGATGGATTTCGGGCGCGTATGCGAGGTCGGAGGGGCGTGCGAAGGAGCCGGGAGCGCGAAGGGTCGCTCGCTCCGCGGTCCTCGCTGCGGACGGGCGCTCGTGGCGATGTTCAACGGGCTCTGAGGACCGTTGGCAATGCAGCTCGCCGGCTGGCGTCCTCGCTGCGGATGTCGGATCGAGCGACCCTTCGCGCTCCCGGCTCGGAGGTCGGCGGCGCTCCCCTCTCACTCGGGGAAGGTCGATGCGGAACGGATCTCTTCCCGGAGCGTTCCGCTCCGGGGGAGC
>CAZBOK010000289.1:0-6065 GCA_964493525.1 uncultured Phycisphaeraceae bacterium
GCCGGTTCTGATCGCGGAGAACGGCGCCGTCACCGCGCTGCTCGGCTGCGGCGACCCGCTGCGCGCCGACGCGCGCACGGCCGTGGCCGCGTTGCGCGAACTCGGTTGCGAGGTCGAGGTCCTGTCCGGCGACGATCCGCGGCTCGTGAAGGCGACCGCGAGCGCGGCGTCGATCGCTCCCGAACTCGCGGCAGGCGGCGTCACGCCGGAAGAGAAACTGGTGCGCGTGCGGCGCGCGCGCGATGCGGGGCCGGTGGTGATGGCCGGCGACGGCATCAACGACGCGGCGGCGCTCGCGGCCGCGACGGTGGGCGTCGCGATGCACGGCGGCGCGGAGGCCGCGCTCGCGGCGGCCGACGTCACGATCACGCGCGCGGGATTGGCACCGCTCGTCGAGACGATCCGCGGCGCCCGGCGCACGGTGGCGACGATCCGCCGCTGCCTGCGCGTCTCGTTGTCCTACAACCTCGTGGCGGCGACGCTCGCCGTGACCGGCGTGATCCATCCGATCCTCGCCGCGGCGTTGATGCCGTTGTCGTCGCTCAGCGTCGTCACGCTCGCCTGGCGCGCGAGGACGTTCGAATGAGCGTCATCTGGATCGCGTTCCCCGTCGCGCTCCTCCTCGCGGGCGCCGCCGTCCTGGCGTTCCGGTGGGCCGTGAGGTCGGGCCAGCTCGACGATCTCGAGACGCCGCGCTGGCGCGCGATCCAGGACGACTCCGACGACGGCGCGGACGACCGCAGGTAGTTGACCGACCGCGATCCGGGCCGAATCGCGTTCGGTCATTTAGAGTCTCCGCGTCCGCCGGAGACGTCGATGGATCCCCGCAACCCGCTGGCTCGGCTCGATGCGCTCGCCGGCTCGCGCTCCGTCCGTCACCTCGCGCTGTCGTTCCAGCGCAAGCGCGGCGCGCTCGTGCGGCGCATCGACCTCGTGCTCACCGACGGGTCGCACCGGAGCTTCGAGCTCGCGGAAGGCGCGTCGTGGATCGACCTGCTCGACCGGCTCGCGCGCGCGCTCGCGAACCGCGAACACGGCGCCGCCGGTGCTATCGCGCGCAGGTCTCGCCGCGACCCCCGTCGATCGGGTACGTCCCGCCGGTGATCCACCCGGCGCGGTCCGACGCGAGGAAGAGGATCAGGTCGGCGACTTCCTCCGCGGTCCCGGTGCGGCCGAGCGGATGCGTCGTCTTGCTGCGCTCGAGGAAGCCGGCGTATTCGTCGGCGCTCATCCCGCCGCGCTTGTGCAGCTCGGTGACCACGACGCCGGGGCACACCGCGTTCACGCGGACGCCGCGCGGGCCGAGCTCGAGCGCGGCGCAGCGCGTGAGCTGGTCGACGGCCGCCTTGCTCACGCAGTAGGCCAGCACGCCGGGGAAGGCGCGCGGTCCCGCGACGCTCGACACGTTCACGACCGCGCCTTTCGACGCCGCGAGGTCCTCGAGCAGGAGCTGCATCAGCTCGAACGGCGCCTTCAGGTTGATCTCCATCGTCCTGTCGAAGTCGGCCGACTTGGTGTCGGCGAGCGTGCCGCGCTCGAGGATCCCGGCCGCGTTCACCAGCACGTCGACGCCGCCGAGCGCCGCCCGCGCCTCGGTCGTCGCGCGGCGCCGGTCGGCCGCGAGCGCGAGGTCGGCGCGGATGGTCGTCACGCCGCCGCCGCTCGCGCCGGTGGCCCGCTTCAGCTCCGCCAGTGCCTTCTCGTCGCGCGCGATCGCGGCGATCCGCGCTCCGGCACGCGCGAGCTTCAGCGCCGTCGCGCGGCCGATGCCGCTGGTCGCGCCGGTGACCACGCATCGCTTGCCGTCGAACCCCGGTTCGGTCCCGTTCGTCATGAGGTTGGTCTCTCTCGCGCCGTCTCGAAAGCGCGGCAGTGTATCGTGCCCGCCCTTCGTCCCCCGACTCCGCGAACGCGCGCGCTGAAGACTCGATGAACGACCCCGGACTCCGCGGAATGGCGCAGGTGCTGCGCGAGTCGCCGGGCTTCCGCCGCCTCTGGCTCGGCCAGGTCGTGAGCCAGATCGGGGACTGGTTCAACCACGTCGCGGTGACGGTGCTCCTGCTCGAGCTGAAGTCGGGCAGCCCCGACGTCGGCGGCACGCTCGCGCTGACGCTGATCCTCCGCATGCTGCCGTGGCTCGTGGTCGCGCCGTTCGCGGGCGTGCTGATCGACCGACTCGACCGCAAGAAGATCATGATCGCGTCGGACGTGCTGCGCGGCCTGTTCGTGCCGCTGTACCTGCTCGTCGATCGTCCGGGCATGGTGCCGATCGTCTACGGCCTCACGATCATGCAGGTCGTGCTCGCGTCGTTCTTCGAGCCCGCGCGCTCCGCCGTCCTGCCGAGCCTCGTGTCGGGGCCGAGCCTCCTCTCCGCGAGCGCGCTCTCGTCGCTGACATGGTCGGTCGTGCTCGCGGTCGGCTCCGGCATCGGCGCGCTCGCGGTCCACGCGCTCGGGATCAAGGTCGCGTTCCTCGTCGACGCCGTCAGCTTCTTCCTGTCGGCGTGGTTCGTGTGGCGGATCGACGTGCCGCGCACCGAGCGTGCGCCGGTCGTCGGCCATCCGGTGCGGCAGGGGTTCGTCGATCTGTTCGAAGGGCTGCGGTACATCGTGAAGGACGGCGCGATCGCGTCGCTCGTCCTCGTGAAGAGCGGCATCGGACTCTCGGCGGGGATCCTCCTCCTGTTGAACGTCTTCTCGGATCGCGTGTTCCCGATCGACGGCAAGCCGGAGCTGACGATCGGCATCCTCTACGCGGCGCGCGGCGTCGGCACCGCGTTCGGTCCGTTCATCGGCCGCGCGTTCACCGCCTACCGGGAAGCATCGATGCGGCGCGTGATCGGCATCGGCCTGTTCGAGTCGGCGCTGTTCTGGATCTGCTTCGCGTATGCGCCGTCGCTGCCGTGGGCGACCGTGCTCCTCCTGCTCGCGCACCTCGGCACCAGCACCGGCTGGGTGTTCAGCACCGTCCTCCTGCAGATGCGCGTGCCCGACGAGTTCCGCGGCCGCGTGTTCTCCGCCGAGCTCGCGCTGTTCACGTCGATCTTCTGCATCGCGACGTTCATCGTCGGGCGCGCGCTCGACGCGCACGGCGACCCGCGATTCCTCGCCGCGGCGTCGGGCGCGATGCTCCTCGTGCCGGGAGTGATCTGGGTGAGCGTGCGTTTCGCGCGCCGGGGCAACGTCGAACCGGGCGCGTGACGCGTCCCGCGAAGCGCCGGCGTGTTTCGCGTCGGCTTCGGTTCCCAAGTCGGCAGTTCTTCGCGGCACGCGAAGAACTGCCGGACGGGAACCCCGCGGCCGCAGGCCGCGGCGGCGCGCAGCGCCGCGTTCACGAGGTCGAGTCCGAGGTTGCGCGCGAAGGCGCGGAACCTCGGTTGCGCACGGGCCGCGGTCGCTGCACCTCACAGTCGGCGTACTCGGATCAAATGGACTGCGGGCGAAGCCCGCGATGGATGGGATGAAGATCGACCTCAGATGCGCCGCCTTGCCGCGAATGAGGCAGCGCACGGGTCATCCCGCTTTCGAGCCGCGTCGCACCGCTCGGAACTTTTCGCGAAGGAAGTTCGTTTTCGGCGCGTCCAACAGACCGGCTGCGGGATCGTTCATGGTGCCGCTCGCCGCCGAGAGAAGAAGAAGAACGATGGACCCCTCGAACTCGAGATTCGCGAACCCACGCGGAGCCGTCGACTCCGCGTCGATGGTGTTCGAGGACGTCGACGACCGCGCGTTCGGTTACGGCGAGCACGACCTCGTCAGCACGGCGGTCCCGCGCTTCATCGGCGGCTACCGCGTCCGCGAGCGGATCGGCGAAGGCGCGATGGCGGCGATCTACGCCGCGGAGCAGGAGCGCCCGCGCCGCACCGTCGCGCTCAAGGTGATGAAGCTCGGCCTCGCGTCGCGCGCGCTGCGCGAGCGCTTCGAAGCCGAGGCCGAGACGCTCGCGCGGCTGCGTCATCCGTTCATCCCTCAGGTGTTCGACGCCGGCACGCATCGTCCGGAGCCGGGCGACGGCGGCGTCGGGCCCGTTCCGTTCATCGTCATGGAGCACGTCGAGGCCGGCCGCCCGATCACGGACTACGCCGACGCGCTCGTGCTCGCGGTCCGTCCGCGCATCGACCTGTTCCTCGGCGTGTGCGACGCCGTCGAGCACGCGCACCGCCGCGGCGTCCTGCATCGCGACCTGAAGCCGACGAACCTTCTCGTCGACGCGCACGGTGAGCCGCGCGTGATCGACTTCGGAGTCGCGCGCGTCCTCGACGCCGCGAGCGCCGCCGCGGAGATCGACGAGGAGAGCGGCCAGTTGATCGGCACCGTGCAGTACATGTCGCCGGAGCAGTGCTCGGCCGGCCGCGCGCCGCTCGACCGTCGTTCCGACGTCTACTCGCTCGCGGTCGTGCTCTACGAGCTGCTCGTCGGCCGCCTGCCGTACGACGTGCGGCGCAGCCCCGTGAACGAAGCGACCCGCGTCATCCGCGAAGCGCGTCCGCCGCTTGCCGGCGAATTGAAGGTGGAGCTGAAGGGCGAGCTCGAGCGCATCCTGAGGAAGGCGCTTTCGACCGACCGCGAGCAGCGCTACCCGACCGCGGCCGCCCTCGCGTCCGACCTGCGCGCGTTCGTGCAGGGGAGCGCACCCGCCGCCGCGTGATGACAAGCGGGTGACAACGCCGGGGACGGATTCGGCAGAATCCGGGGCGTGAGACGGAAGAAGACGCCGCTCGTCCTGCTTTCGATCTTCGTGCTCGCGCCCGTGCTGCTGATCGCGGTGCTCGGCATGCTCGCGATTCGGGCATTCGAATCGACGTCTGCCACGTTTCGCCTGAACGGACTGGTCGAGCAGTTACTCGCCAACGTGGCCGATGAGGTCGACGCGACGTTCGCGAGCGATCCTTCGAGACTGCCGGGTTTCCTGCCGATCGCGAGTCCGGAAACGCTGGCGGTGAATCTCGAGCCGGCAGCCGAGTTCTTGGCGCGGCCGGAACTGCTCGCGTGCGAGACGGCGACGCAGGCGGGCGACTTGCCCGGAGCGCTCGACGTCCTGGAGCCGCTCTTCGGCGACGACGTGCCGCCCGCACCGCGCGCCGCGGCGTTCCTCGCCGCCGGCGACGTCCTTCAAGCCGGCGGACACCGAGCGGCCGCGGACGCGATCCGCGCGCGCGCATCGCGACTCGAACCCGGGCAACTCGACGACGCGATCCGACGCTGGCTCGCCGGCCGTCTGGTGGCGGCCGACGCCCCGGAGCCGATCGACGCACGTGCGATCGACGAATGGTGCGACCAGCTCGGGTGGCGGCCGGTCGACGTCGAGGAGCTCGTTCTCATCGAGGACCTGGCTCGACGGTCGCGAGAGCATCCGCGGCTCGTCGAGCGGGTCCGCTCGCGGATCGACGCGCCGCGGCGGGCCGCGCTCGTGGCACGGGCGGTGGCGGCACTCGATCCGCCGCGCGCATCGATGGTGTGTCTCGAAGGCCGCCGCTTCGCGGTCAGCGCGGATCGCAGGTCGGCCGTCGACCTCGGACCGGCACCGGATCACTTCTCGTCGACCCCGCCGTCGTCCGGCGGCAACGGCTCCGGCTCGGTGCGAATGGTCGAAGGCATCCGAAGAACTGCTCGGGTCAGCGTCGATTTCGGCGATTCGCCGCAGCGCGTCGTGAGCGAGTTGCCCCGACTCTCCGTGCGCCTTGTCCCGCGAGCGCTTCTTCTCGTCGCATGCCTCGCATACGGGGCGATCGCCGTCGTGCTGCTCGTCAGCGTCGCGCGTCACCAGCGCCGGAGTGAGGCGCTCATCGCCGCTCGCGAGGACCTCATCGCCCGCGTGACGCACGAGCTGCGTACGCCGCTCACGGTGCTCCGCATGTACGGCGAGTCGCTCGCGGCCGGGCGGGTGCCGGCTGACGCGCGCGAGGACTACGTGCGGACGATGGCGGTCGAATCGGAGCGTCTCGGCCAGATCGTCGACCGCGTCGCGGCTGCAGCGCGCGGCGAGGCGGCGGAACCGATCGCGAGCGCGACCGACGCGAGCGCGGCGATCGACGCAGCGATCGCGCGGGCGCGACCCGTCGTGG
>CAZBOK010000290.1:0-6060 GCA_964493525.1 uncultured Phycisphaeraceae bacterium
CAGAGCGAGCGACCCCTCGCACCCGCCGGCGCGTCGCAAGCACCCCCACCCCCCGCCGTCTCTTCGCCGTCAGAACTGGACCTGTGCTCCGAGCTCGACCACACGATTCGGCGGCAACCCGAAGAACATCGTCGCACTTCGCTCATTGCGCGACAGGAACAGGAACAACTGCTTCCGCCAGCGCGCCACGTGCGACGGCCCCGTCGGGATCAAGGTCTGCCGCCCGAGGTAGTAGGTCGTCTCCTCGGGCTTGAACATCGCCTTCAAGCGATCCGTGCGTTCCATGACGGTGCGCGCGTTCGGCGTCTCCATGAAGCCGAAGTGCGCGAAGACCTGATACACGTCCCCGCCACGGTCCTTCACCTCGACGCGCTCCGCGTCGGCGACGGTCGGCACGGGTTCGGTCACGAGCGACAGGAGCACGATGCGCTCGTGAAGACACTTGTTGTGCTTCAGATGGTGCAGAAGCACGAGGGGCGCGCGCTCGGGATCGCCGGTCATGAACACGGCGTTGCCCTTCACGGTCGGGAGCTTCCGTGACTTCAGGTCCTCGATCAGGAGATCGATCGGGAATCCGTAGCTCTTGAGCACGGCTTCGACCGCGTTCCGGCCGGCGCGCCACGTGAGCATCACGACGAGGATCCCCATCGCGACGGCGATGATGATCCAGCCGCCGGCGAGGATCTTCGCGACGTTCGCGCCGAAGAACGCGAAGTCCGGCACGAGGAAACAGAGCACGAGCGGGATGATCACGGCGCGCGAGTAGCCGAGCCGGTCCTGAGCGACGACGAAGAACAACGCGGAATCGATGATGAGCGTGCCGGCCACGGCGATGCCGTAGGCCGCGCCGAGCGCGTCCGCGGATCCGAAGTGCAGGACGACCGCGATGCACGCGACCATCAACAGCCAGTTCACCGCGGGGATGTAGATCTGCCCCTCGGTCGACTTGGACGTGTGACGGATCATCAGGCGCGGCATGTAACCGAGCTGCATCGCCTGCCGCGTCAGCGAGAACGCGCCGGAGATCAAGGCCTGCGACGCGACGCTCGCGGCCATCGTGGCGAGCACGACCATCGGCATCACGAGCGATGAGGGCAGCAGGTCATAGAACGGGTTCGCCGTCGCGCTCGGCTCGCGCAGCAGCAGCGCTCCCTGACCGAGGTAGTTCAACATCAACGACGGGAAGACGACGCTGAACCAGGCGAAGCGGATCGGCCGCTTCCCGAAATGCCCCATGTCGGCGTAGAGCGCCTCGACGCCGGTCACCGCGAGGAAGACGAGGCCGAGCATCGCGAACACGTGCAGGCCCTGTCCCTCGAACGCGGCGAGCGCGCAGCGCGGATCGATCGCGCGCAGGATCGACGGCGTCTTCGCGATCGACACCGCGCCGATCAGCGAGATCGACGCGAACCAGATCGCCATCACGGGACTGAACAGCTTCGCGATGCCGTGCGTGCCGCGCTGCTGCATCATGAACAGGACGAGGAGAACGCCGACGGTCACCGGAACGACGTACGGTTCGAGTCGCGGCGCTGCATGCCCGAGGCCTTCGACGGCGCCGAGCACCGAGATCGGCGGGGTGATCATCCCGTCCGCGTAGACGAGCGCGGCGCCGAAGATGCCGAGGAACGCGAGCACCTTGCGGCGCCGCGACCCGACCGCCCCCGCGACCCCCGCGGGACCGCCGCCGGTCGCGAGCGCCATCAAGGCGAGCACGCCGCCTTCGCCTCGGTTGTCGGCCTGCATCAGGAACGCGATCAACTTCACGGACACGAGGAGCGTGAGCGACCAGAACACGAGCGAGACGATGCCGAGGACGTTCGTCTCGGTCGGAGCGAGCGCCCCTTCCGCGAAACACGCCTTCATCGCGTACAGCGGGCTGGTGCCGATGTCGCCGTACACGACCCCGAGGGTCGCGAACGCGATCGGCAGGACGCGAGATCGGCCGCGCGTCGCGACATCTTCGGTGCTCGTGGCGGTCAACCCGTGCACTCCGGACTTCCGGACCCGAACGGGCGAACACGACAGCGATGCACGGGTGTCGTGTAAAGGGCGAGGCGCGCGCCTGATTTCGCAGGATCCGCGCCCGCCGGGGTTTCTGTAACTTTTCGCGCTCCGCCGGAAACCGCCGACCTATGCCCCGACACCTGATCGGCCTCGTTGCTTTTCTCGCGTTCGCGCTTGTCACGGTGGCGCTGCGTCTGTCCGGCGTGCACCTCCCCCCGCTGGCCCAGGTCTGCGTGTTCGGCGGCGGGATCGTCGTCTGCGCCATGCTGATGGGCACGGCGTCGGAGCTGGCGCAGCTCGAGATCAGCCAGAACCTCGCGCTCGTCGTCGTCGCGCTGCTCGCCGTCCTCCCCGAGTATTCGATCGACGTGTACCTCGGCTGGCGCGCCGGCGAGCATCCGGAATACGCCCCGCTCGCACTCGCCAACATGACCGGAGCGAACCGACTCCTGATCGGCATCGGCTGGGCGACGGTCGCGTTCCTGTGGTGGAAGCGGTCCGGCAAGCGCGCGATCACGCTGCCGGCGGCATCCGCGGGCGAGATCGTGTTCCTCGGTCTCGCGACGATCTGGTCGTTCGCGATCCCGTTCAAGGGCACGCTCTCGTTGCTCGACACGGCGATCCTGCTTGCGATCTTCCTGATGTATCTGCGCTTCGCGCGCGCGCAGGAAGTCGACGAGCCGGAGCTGGTCGGGCCGGCGGAAGTCCTTGCGCGCCTGCCGCGCCGGCCGCGCCTTTGGATCAACTGGCTGATCTTCCTGGTCGCCGGCGGCGGCATCTTCGCGTCGAGCGAGCCATTCGTCGAAGGGCTGATCGAGACCGGGACCAAGCTCGGGATCGACCACTACTACTTGATCGGCTGGATCGCCCCGCTCGCGTCGGAGTCGCCGGAGTTCCTGGTCGCGGGGATGCTCGTGTGGAAGATGCGCCCCACCGCGGGAATGGGCGCGGTGCTCTCGAGCCAGTTGAACCAGTGGACGCTGCTCGTCGGCGCGCTGCCGGTCGCGTTCACGCTGTCGCACGCGATCCACTCGGGGACGTTCGCCAGCTTGCCGATCGATCACCGCCAGTTCGACGAAATCCTCCTCACCGCGACCCAGAGCTTCCTGGGCGTCACCGTGCTGCTCGACCGCAGCTTCCGAATCTCGGAGGCGGCGTGGCTCGTCGTCCTGTTCGTCGCCCAACTCACCGGCGTCATCGCGCTGGAGCAACGTCACCCGCCCGACGTCGAGCACCTCCTGTCGCTCGAGAAGCGGGCGTTCGCCGGGATGCACATGCTGGTCGGTTCGTTCTACCTGTGGCGGAATCGAGCGCTCGTGAAGGGGCTCTGGCGCACGGCGCGCTTGAAGGAGCGCCCCGCGCCGGACGCGGGCGACGGCCACGGCAACTCCGGCGGGAGTTGACCGCAAAAGTATTTTTCGGAAGCTCGCGGCGATCGGTGACGTTTGACCGCCGCCGCCGCGCCGGGCCACGGAAGAGAAGGGGCAGACGGGATGTTCACGACACTCGTGGTGTGCACCGCGATCCTCGCGGGCGGCGTCGATTGGCAGCACGATCTCGAGCAAGCGTTCGCGACGGCGAAGACCCGGCAAGTCCCGGTGCTGCTCGCGTTCAACATGGACGGCGAGGGCGCGAACGACGACACGGTCCGCATCTACAAGGACCCCGAGTTCGTCGCGGCCTCGAAGGACTACATCTGCGTCATCTGCAGCACGTTCTCCCACGGCGCGGGTGAGTGCGCGCGATTCGGCGGGGTCACCTGCGCCGAGCACCAGAAGATCGAGATCAAGGCGCGCGAAGCGTTCATCGGCAAGGAGACGAACATCGCGCCGCAGCACCTCTTGATCTCCCCCGACAAGAAGGTGCTCGCCCGCAAGGCGTACTTCGCCGGCAAGTCCGAGCTCCTGAAGCTGATGCGCATGGCCGCGAAGGCGGTGAAGGGCGGCGCGGGCGGCGGCGATGAACTCGACGCGGACGCGAAGCGGCTCGCGGAGTTGATGGAGGCCGCGAAGGATCGGAACGCCGAGCGGCGCGGGGCGGCGATCACCGAGCTCGGCGGCCTCGAGTCGCTGGCCGCACGCGACGCGCTGATCGCTCTCGTCGAGCCGAAGAACATGGACGCGACGCGGATGGAGGCGATCGATGCGCTCGCATCGAAGGGCAACTTCGACGCGATGCCCGCGCTGCTCTCGTGCCTGAAAGACGGCAACCCGCTGACGGTGAAGCACGCGATCGTCGGACTCGAGAAGATCTGCCTGCCCGGCGCGATTCCGGACCTCGTGAAGCTGTGGAAGTCACGGCCGAAAGCGATGATCGCCCGCGAGATCCCGCGCGCGATCGCGAAGTGCGCGCCCGATGATCCCGAGATGCAGGACCTCGTGCGCAAGGCGTGCTCGTCGAAGGACAGCGTCGTGAAGTGGTCGTCGATCATCGCCCTCGCGTCCTTGCCGAAGGATGCGGCGACGCGCGCGGTGCTCGACGAGAAGCTGAAGGACACGAACGGCAGCACCCGCGGGCTCGCGGTCTGGGCCGTCGGCAAGATGCGCTGGCGCGAGATGCGACCGACGCTCGAGGCGCTCGCGAAGACGGAGAACAACGTCGAAGTGCGCGCATGCATCGATGCCGCGCTGAAGAACCTCGCGATCGAGAAAGGGCCCGACGATCCCGGGCTCGACGCGCTGACCTGGAAGTTCCTCGCCGAAGACATCTCGCGCTGAGCGCGCCGCGTCGTCCGGTCAACCGCGGAAGAACTCCTTCAACGCCGCGCGGAACTCCGCGATCGAGCGCGCTGCCTGCACCAGCTCGCGCAGGCGCGCGAAGTCCGGCAGATCCTTCCCGTAATACAGCGCTTGCCGGGTGAGCCGTGAGTTCGGCGGCGTGAGGCCGTGCCACCGCGCGAGCTCGTCCATGTGCTTGGTGCAGATCCGCAGGCGCTCCTCGCGCGACGGCGGCGGGAGCGCGCGGCCGTCGAGCAACGACCGCGCGCGCGAGATCAGCCAGGGATTCCCGAGCACGCCGCGCGCGAGCAGGAGCAGGTCGCAGCCGGTCTCGGCCTTCATGCGCACCGCGTCGTCCGGCGTGCGAATGCCGCCCGCGCCGCCGACCGGCATCGACACCGCCTGCTTGGTCGTCGCGATCACGGCCCAATCGGCATCGCCCTTGTAGGCCTGCACCACGCCGCGCGCGTGCAGGATGCATCCCGCTGCGCCGCCCTGCTCGGCCGCGCGCGCGACGTCCGGCGCGTTCACCTCGCCGAGCTCGTACCCGCTGCGGAACTTGAGCGTGACCGGCACGCGCACCGCGGCCGTCACCGCGCGGAACATCCGCTCCACGGCGACCGGGTCCTTCAACAGCGCGCCGCCGAACCCGCGATCGATCACGCGCCGGATCGGGCACGAGAGGTTGATGTCGACGAGGTCGAAGCCGAGCGACTCGATCGTGCGCGCGGCCTCCGCGGTCTCCTCCGGCGTGGTGCCGAGGAGCTGCCCGGCGATCGGCCGCTCGGACGGCGCGAACGCGAGCATCCGCTTCGCCATCCGATCGCCGGAGATGACGTCCTTCGGCTCGACCATCTCGGTGATGACCAATGCCGCGCCGAACGTCTTGAACAGCGCACGCGTCGGCGCATCGGTGTGCTCCTCCATCGAGGCGAGCACGAGCGGGTTCTTGAGCGTGACGGAGCCGATGCGGAGCACGGGGCGCAGAGCGTACAACGGTGGCGATGAACCCGCTCGCCTGGCCGATCGCCGTCCTGCTCCTCGCGCAGATCCCCGCCGACTTCCCGACGTTCACGGTCCCCGGACACGAGCGCGAGATGGAGTCGCTGCGCGCCCTGTTCGCGCTGCACCACCCGGGCGCCGGTCCGAAGGCGACCTTGTGGGACGCGTGGCTGCCGGAGCCGGCGATCTGGCCCGCAACCGCGGACGGCGCGCGCTTCAGCGCCGAGTGGAAGGCGGCGCTCGCGGCGCGCGAGATCGACGCCGACGGGTACGTCGCGACCCACCAGCACCCGTCGATCGCGCATCCGCAGGGCTGGCCGTTCCCGTTCTGGAA
>CAZBOK010000291.1:0-6052 GCA_964493525.1 uncultured Phycisphaeraceae bacterium
GGAGAGGTCGGCGAGGTGCCGCGGCGGCTTCCTGCGACCGCGCGGCTCGTCCATCTCGGCCCGGTCGCGGGCCCGACGCCGCGCGCGAGCCGATTGCGCCTCGAGAACCCGACCTCGCAGCCGTTGCACGTCGCGGTCGATGTCCACGGATCGCCGACCGTCCGCGCGGCGGAAGCCGGCGATGAGCCGCGCTCCTGGAAGTTCGTCATCCGACCGCCGAGCCTTCGGTCGGTCCGACTCGATCCGCACACGGCGTGGACGTTCGACGTGGACGACTCCCGCGACGGGCTCGGGAACCGGCGGTACTTCATCCGCACCGTTCGCGACGACGACGACGAATGGCTCGCGACGCCGTTCGTCGATCATCCCGCGCTCGTGCCGATCTCCGGCGCCGGTGACGTGCGTCTCGTGTTCGTGGCATGGATGCAGCGTCACGCCCGCGATGTCGCGCTGCTGCGCCTCGAGAATCCGTCCGATGCGCTCATCGAGTTCAGAGCGCTCGGCGGGATCGAGCCGGCCGCGCGCGTGACGAATCGCGCGGGCGTCGGGCCGCTCGCGACCTGTTCCTTCGGGTACGGAAACCGGTTCCTTCCTCCACATCGAGGGCTTCCGTTCTCGGTGCCGGTCTACGACCACGAGTCGTCGAGCCGCTTCGCCGTGTGGGTCGGAAGAGACTGGGTGCAGACCGATCTCATCGAGCGCCCGGAGCGGTTCCTGCCGGTCGATTCCGCCGAGGTGGTCTCCGACGTGCCGACGTTCTGCGTGAGCGAATTCGGCACCGAGCAGGAGTCGCGCTTCGTCGTGATCCGGATCGCGAACAGGTCGGCCCACCCGATCGACGTCAGCCGATGGAACCGGCCGGAAACGGTCGAGGTCTGGACCGGCGCGACGTTCGAACCGAGGGATGCCGTGTTCCGGCGCACGACGCACGAGGAGCCGCCGAAGTCCTTCGAGCCGTCGTTCCGCTCGTGCCTCGGTCCCGAGTCCTTCATCACGCTTCCACCGCGCCGCGCTTTCGACGTCGCGGTCGATCTCTACGGTCCGTCGCTCCCCTACCGAGTCGCGGTCGACGTGCAGACCTCCGGCCGATCGATCACGCGAGTGTGGTCGCCGCGCTTCGATCCGCCGCCGGTCGAAGCGCGCTGACTCGCGGCACGTGCATTGCGCACGCCGCGCGCGCTCCGGGAAAAGGGGAGGCAGGGGCGATCCAGCCCGCCGCGGTCCGCACGCAAAGCGCCGGATCCCCGCCCCCCGATTTATCGCGCCCGGGGCCGAGCCTCGTTCCCGAGTCCCGAGGCCCGAGGCCCGAGTCCGTCGCCCGCCTCCCGCTCCTTACGTCGCGACGGTCCCGAACACATTGTCGACGAGCGTGTTCAACATCCCCTGATTGCGCAGGTCGAACAGCCCGCTGCCCGTCGCCGTGTTCTCGAGGATCTCGTTGAAATCGCTGTCGACGTCGAGCCCGTACTCCGCGCAACCCTTCACCGAGTTGCCGAAGAGCAGCGACTGATCGCTCGTCGAATCGAGCACGATCCCGCTGCCTGCGGCGTTGCGCACGACGTTCGAGAGGTACTGCACCTTCTGCGCGGACCCGTGCATCCCGTCCACGCCCGGCTTCGTGATCCGGTTCGACTGGATCGTGAGCGCGGCCCCCGAGACGATGTTCACGCCGTGGCCGCTCGTCTTCGAGATGCGGTTCGCGAGCACGGTGCATTGCGCGACGCCGTTCAGGTGGATGCCGTCTCCCGCCAATCCGTCCGCGATGTTCCGGATCGAGTTGCGCGTGATCATCACGCTCGCCGCGGACGCCGGGTCGCCGTTGCCGATCGTGAGGCCGTGCAGCGACGCGACGCCCGCGATCCGGTTGCCTTCGATCGCGAACCCGTTGCCGATGATCTGAACGGCGGTCGTCACCACGTTCGAGATGCGGTTGTCGCGGATCACCACGCCCTGTGCGTCGGCGTTCACGCCGACGAACCCCTGCTCGATGCGATTGCGGACGATCCGCACGTTGCCGCAGTTGGCGAGCGTGATCGCGTCGCCGCCGGTGTTCAGCACGTTGCAGCGCGTGATGACGATGTCGGCGCAGCCGCCGAGGAAGATCCCGGAGCCGGTCCCATCGCGCACCGTCAGCCCGCGCACGACGATGATGCCGCAGCCGTTCATCTCGAGGCCGATGTCCGTGTGCTCGTTGTCGATGATCGCGCCCTTCTTCGCGCGGATCGTGACGCCGGTCTTCCCCGTCATCGTGACCGCCTCGTCATACACGCCTTTCGCGATGACGATGACGTCGCCGTTGGTCGCGGCGTCCGCCGCCGACTGGATCGTCGGGAACTGCGCGGACGGCACCTTCAGATGGTCGGCGCGAGCGAGCGGCACGCAGAGCGGGAGCGCGAGGGTCGCCAGTGTCATTGCCAGGAGCAGCGGGCGCGGCATGTGAGGTCTCCGTCAGGATTCATCCAATCCACGCGTTCCGACTCGCGCATTCAAGCGCGCAGCTCAGATCGCGCGCCATGACGGCGGTCGGCACGAACGTCCCGCGCGCAGAAGCCCGGTCGAAGGTGACCGGCCGCGCGATCCGACGACGCGAACCGGCCGGGGCGCGGTAGAACGGGGCCGCCCAACCCGCTCGCCGCGCCAGCGCGCGGCCCCCGCCAGCCGAGGAGTCCCCATGTCGCTTCGCGCGCTCGTTTCGTCGTTCGTCGCATCCGTCTCGCTGTGCGGCGCCGCCGCGCTCGGCGCGGAAACCCTCTTCTCGGTCTCGGGCGTCGACGGCGCGACGATCCAGGGCACCGTCGACGCCTTTCGCACCTCGCTCGGCACGCTGAACCCGAACACGTCCGGCTCCGCCGGGAGCGGCCGCCGCGAGATCAACTGGGACGGCGTTCCGGACGCGAGCTCCGCGCCGAGCCCGTTCCTCCCCGACTTCTTCAACGCGGTCTCGCCGCGCGGAACGATCCTCGTGGGCGCGAGCGCAACGACGACGTTTTCCGTGAGCGCCGATTCGACGAACGCGACCGCGACCCCCACTCGCTTCGCGAACGTGAACGCCGGCTATGCGACGGCGTTCGTCCCGTTCAGCGCCGAGCGCATGTTCAGCTCGATCTCGAACAACGTGTACGACGTCGACTTCGTGATCCCCGGCTCGACGACGCCGGCGGCGGTGCGCGGCTTCGGCGCCGTGTTCACCGATGTCGACGTCGACGGCTCCACGACGATCGAGTTCTTCCGTGGCAACGAGAGCCTGCGCAAGGACGCGGTCGCGTCGCTCGCCGGCAACGGCTCGCTGTCGTTCCTCGGCGTCGACTTCGGCGCGAACATCGTCACGCGCGTGCGGATCACCGCCGGCGCGGTGGCGCTCGGGCCGGACGACGTGACGCAGGGCGGCGGCTCGGACGTCGTCGTGGCGGATGACTTCATCTACGGCGAGCCCGTGCTCGTCACGCCGTCGATCGCGGGGCTGCTCGGCAACCTGCAGGCGCTGCGTGCCGACGTGGTCGCGGCCGGCGCCGGGGCGAGCGCGCGCAAGGCGCTCGTGAAGCGGCTCGACGGAGCGATCGACAAAGTCACGAAGGCGCGCGCCAAGTTCGCGGCCGGCAAGACCGGCGCCGCGCGCGGACTCCTGCGCGCCGCGGCGAACGCGCTCGCGTCGTTCGAGAAGCAGCTCGACGCGACGAAGAGCGTGAACGGTCTCGACGAGCCCGACCGCCGCGCGTTCGCGCGCATCGCGGCCGACCTCGGCGTCGACTGCGCGACGCTGATCCGCACGCCGGCGTGACGTCCCGGCTCGCGCGCGGCGCGAGACGGCGGGACGGCTCGCGTCACGGCTGGATCGTGATCGTGACTCCGCGCGAGCTGACGTAACCGAGCGGCGAAGCGCCGCACGATGCTCCTGCCGGCTGCAGCCACGCGGTCTGCGCCGAGATCGCGAATCCCACCGGGATGTTCGCGGGGATGCCTGTCTTCAGGCTCCCGGAGCCCGACGGGTCGCTCGCGAGCGGAACGATCACGAGCGGCGCCGCGAACGGATCGAGCGCGAGCAGGATGCCGACGCCGCCCACGTTCATCCCCGGATCGAGCGGCGCGGCGCCGAGGAGCAGGAAGCCGACCGACGAACGCGGCGCGTTGGTGCAGGTGAACGTGAACGCGGCCTGGCCCGGCTGCGGCGTCGGCGAGGCGGCCATCCCGAGCACGCCGTTGCATCCCGGCGTGCCGAGCCCGTAGCTGACGACGCCCGCCGGCAACGCGCGCTGCCCGCGCAGCACCTCGACGCTCGACGCGTTGTAGTTGGCCGTGACGACGTCGGTGCGGCCGTCCGCGTCGAGATCGCCGATCGCGAGGGCGTAGGGCGTGCCGGGGTCGGCGTAGGTGAGCGTGGCGGAGAAGCCGCCGGCGCCGTCGCCGAGGTTCAACATCACGGCGCTCCCCGCCCCGACCAGGTCCAGCCGCCCGTCGCCGTCGACGTCGGCCGCGGCGAGGTCGCGCGGGCCGTACCCGGTCGCGACGTCGGCGAAGGTCGGGAACGCGCCGGCGCCGTTGCCGAACTTCACGCGGACGCCGCTTTGGCCGTTGGTCGCGAAGTCGAGGTTGCCGTCGCGGTTCCAATCGCCGAGCGCGAGCGCCTGCTGCGTCGCGCCGACGGGCAGCGAGGTCGCCGCGCCGAGCGTGCCGCCGCCGATGCCGCGGTAGAGCAGAACGCTGGCGAGACCGACCTGAGCGACCAGCACGTCCGGCAAGCCGTCGTGGTTCACGTCGCCGATCGCGCACTTGATCGGACCGCTGCCCGCGCCGGTGTTCAGCGTCTGGTGCAGCGCGAAGCCGCCGCCGCCGTTGCCGAAGTAGATGCCGACGCTGGCCGAGTTGTAGTTGCACTCGACGAGGTCCGGAGTCGCGTCGCCGTTCAGATCACCGACCGCGAGGTGGACGACGCCCATGCCGGTCGACACGGTGGAAGCGAGCGAGAGCGCGCCGTGACCGTTGCCGAGGAAGACCGAGACGCTGCCCGGATTGCGGTTCGCGCAGAGCACGTCGAGGTGGCGGTCCTGGTTCACGTCGACCACGCTCACCCATTGCGGGCTGAAGTTCGACGTGTAGCTGCCGGACATCGCGAACCCGCCGGCGCCGTCCGCGAGCAGCACCGTGAGCCCGCCGCAGTTGAAGCTGCAGTAGTCGGCGCTGACGAGATCGGGACGGCCGTCCTCGTCGAGGTCGCCGATCGCGACGGCGAACGGGGTGGCCCAGTGCGTCGCGTACGTCCTGGCGCCCATCAGCTTCGCGCCCGACGCGCCGAGCAGGAGCGTGACCTTCAGATCGCCGTTCGCATGCGAGGTCACGACGTCCGGGTCGCCGTCGCCGTCGAAGTCGGCGGTCGCGATCGTCGCGGGCGCGCCGGCGACGACGTAGGGGTCCGGCGCGGCGAACGACCCGTCGCCGTGTCCACGCAGCATCGTCGCGGTGCTCGCGAACTCGTTCGACGCCGCGAGATCGAGGAGGCCGTCCTGGTCCGCGTCGAGCGCGACGCAGTACGACGGGTAGTCGCCGGCCGCGACGGGCGGAGCCGGGACGTACGCGTTCGCACCGGAGTGCAGCAGCACCGTGAGGTCATCGGACAGGACGTTCGCGCCGATCACGTCGGCCGCGCCGTCGGTGTTCACGTCGGCGAGGCGGGCGCAGTGAGTCGACACGCCGGCAATGAACGTCTGCGGCGCGGAGAGCACGCCGCTCGCGCTGCCGTGAAGCAGCGAAAGCGCGCCGTTCGGAGTCGTGTTCGATGCGACGACCACGTCGTCGAACGCGTCGCCGTCGGCGTCGCCGGCCGAGACGTGATATGGCTGCGCGGCGCACGGGAAGTTCACGAACGCGCCGAGCGAACCGGCGCCGTCGCCGATCAGCAGCGAGACCGCGCTCGAATCGTGCGCCGTGCTCACGACGTCGGGCTTGCCGTCGCCGTTCACGTCGCCGGTCGCGATGCTCCAAGGCGCGGCGCCGGTCGGGAACCCGCCGCCCGCGACGAGCCCGCCCGCTCCGTTCCCCGTCATCACCCACGCGTGAT
>CAZBOK010000292.1:0-6016 GCA_964493525.1 uncultured Phycisphaeraceae bacterium
GCGAGCGGCGCGGCATGGCCGGGCCACGCGCAAGCGTTGTCGATGCGGCTGCGAGAGCGCGTCGCGGGGCTGGCCCAACTCGGACTGCGCCTGACGTGGGTCCGCACCGGCGCCGCCCGCGACGTCGTGATCGCGAAGATCGCGTCACTCGCGTCACCGCGGAAGTCGGCTTGAACAGGTCGAACGGAGCGTGTTTACGGGGGGTGTGACGCGAGTGACGCGAGCGTGCCGGCTCGGCCGGGCTACCAGGCGACTGTTCCGGATCCCGCGCGCGCCGCGCGCTCCTTCAGTTCGGGCTTCCCACGTACACGAACGGCGCCCACTGGCGGAGCGACGCGCCCTTCGCCTTCAACGCTTTGCGCGCCGCCGTGAACTCCGCGAGCCGGTCGGCGGTCGCTCCCGCCTGCGCGAGCCGCGCGTAGAAGTCGCTCATCAGCTCCGCGGTCGACGCGTCGTCGACCTGCCACAGGCTCGACACGACCGACGACGTCCCCGCGAACACGAAGCCGAACGACAACGCGAACGGAGCTTCGTCGCGCTGCTCGACGCCGACCTGCGTGTCGCACGCCGAGAGCACGACCATCCGGCACGACGCGAGCCGGCCGCGCCAGCGGTGCAGCAGGTCGTCGAGCTTCAAGAACCCGTCGTCGTCCGCCGTCGCCGCCGCGGGAAGCGTCAGCGCGACCGCGGAAAACGATCGGCCGGCGACCTCGTCGAACAGGCCGTGCGTCGCCAGGTGGAGGTAGCGCGCCTCGGGCGAGAGCCGGAACAGATTCGCTTCGGTCGCCTCTGCACCGAGGAGCACGCGAACGGTGAGATCCGCCGCGGCGAACGAGCGCGTGATCGCCTCCACCTCCGTGCGCGTTGCCGGCAGCGACGGGAGCTTGCCGAAGCGCTCGAGCCCGCCGTCACGAGAGACCGCGTCTTGCCGTTCCGATGAGGCCGCCGAAGCGGCCGAGTCCGGAGCTTCCCGGGCGCCGGGATCGACGGCGGCGAACTTCGCGTCGCCGAGCGCGACGAGGTCGAGCGCGGTCGTTTCTTTCCGCAGCGTGTCCCGCTGGCGGCGCAGCCACGCGAAGACGGTCGCCGACGGCGCGTAGGCGATCGGCGGCCCGTCGTCGAGCCAGGCGCGTCCGGGAGCGACGTCGAGCGCCTCGAGCGGGTAGCGATGGAGCGCGCCGTCGGGGATCACGAACACGCGCGACGCGCCGCGGACGCGCTTCCACACGGCGTCGGGCACGAGCCGCGCGAAGAGGTCGGAGGATCGCGGCGCCGCGTCCGCTTCCCGCCGCGGCGCGATCTGCTTGCCACGCGCGGTCGACGCGGCCGGACCGCTCCTGCACAGCGCGTCGATCGCGAGTGCGACCTCGGCGCGACTCGCCGGGATCGGCGTCGCTTCGATCGATCGGGAATCCACGACGAATAGGTGGCTCTGCACGTCGTCGAGCGCGAACATCAGCAGGAGCTCGCCGGGCGCGAGCGCGGCGCGGACCGCTTCCGGCGCGGCCGGCTCCAAGACCGGCACCACGCCGGCGATGACGCGCGCGCGCTCGGCCGAGCAGCGCGCACGCTCCTCGACCAGCTTCGCGAAATCCGGCGCGAGCGCCGCCCGGCGCCGTTCGCGTTCGTCGGCGGTCAACCCGGTGTCCGATGCGAGGCGCGTGACCGCGTTCGTGAGCCGCGCATCCTCCTGATCGACTCGCGCCAATGCATCGCGCAGTGCGACGATCGCCGCGGCGGCCGCTTCGTCATCGTGCACGCGCCGCTCGGCCTCTTCGAGCGGATCGAAGCTCGCGCCCTCGAGCAGGTCGAGGAAGAACCGCCCGCGCGCGCGCTCCGCGAACGCGAACGCCGCCTCGGGGCGGCCGCGCGCGGCCTCGAGGCGGCGCGCCGGGGCGTAAGGGTCGGTGCGTCGGAGCTCCCGCGTGTACCGCGAGCGCGCTTCCGGATCGAGCGAACGCGCCGCGAGCCGGGTGCGTTCGACGATCTCGATCGCCTCCGACAAGAGCGCGGCGACCGCGTCTTGCGCGTCGGCGTCCCCGGCGCGAAGACTCGCCGCGCCGACGAGAGTCTGCACCGAGTGCGGATGGCCGGATGGATAGAGCCGCCGATACATCGCGACCGCTTCCTCGTACCTCGGCAGCGCCTCGGCGCGGCGGCCGAGCGTCTCGAGGCAGAGCGCGAGGTTGTCGAGGCTCCGCGCGGTGTCCGGATGGTCGCCCGGGAACAGGCGCCTCCGCATCGCGAGTGATTCCTCGAGATGCGGCAACGCTTCGGCGGATCGGCCCAGCGCGTCGAGACAGGATCCGAGGTTGCCGAGGGTCACCGCGACGGCCGGATGATCGCCCGGGAACAAGCGCTTCCGCATCGCGAGCGCTTCCTCGATTCTCGGCAACGCCTCCGCCGACCGATCCAGCGCATCGAGGCAGGACCCCACGTTGTTGAGGCTCGTCGCGACGGCCGGATGATCGCCCGGGTACAGCCGCCGGCGCATCGCGAGCACTTCCTCGAACTTCGGCAGCGCTTCGGCGGTGCGGCCGAGCGAGCGGAGACAGAACGCCACGTTGTTGAGGGCCAGCGCGACGTTCCGATGCCCGTCCGGGAACAGCCGCCTGCACATCGCGAGCGCTTCCTCGAATCTGGGCAACGCCTCGGCGAAGCGGCCGAGATCGCCGAGGCACGACGCGACGTTGCCGAGAGTCGCCGCCACGTCCCAGGAATCTCCCGGGAAGAGCCGCCGGCACATCGCGAGCGCTTCCTCGTGTCGCGGCAGCGAGTCGGCGGAGCGGCCCAGCACGTCGAGGCAGGACGCCAGGTTGCTAAGGGTCAACACGACGTCCGGATGATCACCCGGGAACAGTCGTCGGTGCATCGCGAGCGATCTCTCGTGCACCGGCAGCGCGTCCGCGGAGCGGCCCAGGCTGTCGAGGCAGGCGGCGACGTTGCCGAGGCTCGTCGCGACGGCAGGATGATCGCCCGGAAAGAGCCGCTCCCGCATCGCGAGCGCTTCTTCGTACCTCGGCAGCGCTTCGCCGGCGCGGCCCAGCTCGCTCAAGCAGAACGCGATCCAGTTCAGGGTTCGCGCCACGTCCGAGTCATCCCCGGAATGCGACGCACGGCGCAGGAGGAGCTCGCGTTCCCGCGCCGCGAGCGCGTCGTCGAACCTCGACAACCCGGCTTCGGCGCTCGCGAGCGCCGACCATCGCCGCGCCGCAAGGTCGCCGCCTCCCGCCGCCTCGGCCTCGTGCGCGGCCGCCGTCAACTTCGCGCGCGCTTCGTCCGCCTTTCCCGACGAGAACAACGCGTTCGCTTCGTCGATTGCCGGGTCCCGCGGCGGCGTCTCCGCAATCGCGGGGGCGGAGGCCGCGCCGGTTCCGTCGGTCTGGGCCGCCTGTGCCGCCTGTGCCGCCTGCGCGATCGCGAGCAGTCCCCACACCGCGACGTCACGGATCATGCGCCGCCCCCGGCAGGACTCCACGCGTGTCGCGTGAGTCTACTCGCGGCGCGCGAGGATGGCGGATGACGCTCCAGGGTGCGCCGCGATCGACGGCGATCGCGGAGGTCGCGTCATCCGCGTCACTCGCGTCACCGTCGTCATCGCGTAAATCCGCTCGATTCGCCGATCGGAGCGCACCCGCGGGGGGTGTGACGCGAGTGACGCGGATCTCCGTCTGCCCGCACGTGCTTCGAAGTTCCGAGCCGCGTGATCGCGTGCCTCGGCTCGCTCGCGATTCTGCAAAAGCGCGGGCGCTTCGCGCGATGCGCGGACGAGGATCGATCCCGAATCGCGACTTCGCGGTCGCGCGAGTGCGGGAGCGGTCGAGTCGCGGGCCGCGAACCTCCGAATCGAGGGTGAGTTGCGGATCCCGCTCGCGAGATCGGCGGCGAGGGCGGTGATCACCGCGTCGGCACAAGCGGTGCGCGGCAACCCGCGCGCGTGACGCATCGAACTCCGATCGTCGGAAGCGAGACGCAGGCGCGCGGAGTGGCACGGAGGCTCGAATGCATCGGTCCGGACTCTCGCTTCTGACTCCCGCGATCGCGGCGATCACGCTCCTCGCGGGCCCGGTGTCCGCGCAGGTCGAGTCGAGGTTCAGCGCGGATCAGCTCGATCAGATCGTCGCACCGATCGCGCTCTACCCGGACGAGCTGCTCTCGCAGGTCTTCATGGCGGCGACGTATCCGATCGAGATCGTGCAGGCGAGCCGCTGGCTCGCGGCGCATCCGGGCTTGGCGTCCGATGGACTGGCGGCGGCTCTGCAGGAAGAGCGGTGGGATGCGAGCGTCAAGTCGCTCTGCGGTTTCCCGGAGATTGTCGAGCGCCTGAACGACAACCTCGATTGGACGCAGGATCTCGGCGACGCGTTCCTCGGCCAGGAAGCGGAGCTGATGGAAGCCGTCCAGCGCATGCGGCGGCGCGCGGCCGACGCGGGTTCGTTGGCCTCCGGCAATGAACTGGTCGTCGCGCAGGACGGCGCCGACATCGTCGTGACGCCCGCGGACCCCGAGATCGTCTATGTGCCCGCGTACTCCCCGGCCGTCGTGTATGGCCAGAGCTGGTCCTACCCGCAGTGGTTCTATCCGCGGTTGTTCGCGCCGCCGCTCGCGTACGGCCCGCTCGTCGTCTTCCATCCCGGCGTCCATTGGTGGCACGGACTCTGGGGGCGATGCGACTGGCGCGGTCGGCGCGTCGACGTCGATCTCGAGCGGCACGACGACTTCGTGCATCGAACCGATCGCGTGCCGGGTCTCGGGAGCGGTTCGCCGAATCGCTTCAGCAGGCAGCCGTGGGCGCACGACCCGATGCACCGCCGGGGCGTCAACTACCGGACTCCGTCCGTCACCAGTCGGTTCGCGGTTCCCGGTGCGAGCTACCGCTACCCGTTCGGACAGGCACGCGGGTTCGGACGACCGCGCGCGCCGGGCGCGACGCCGGTGCCGAGTCCGACGGGGCCGCGGATCTTCTCCGGATCACGACAGCCGCAGCTCGACCGCAATGCGAGCCGCCGCGGCGCGGTGAATCGAGGCACGAGCGGGCGCGGGGCGGGGCGACCGGGCGCACGACCGCCGAGAGGCGCGACCAGACCGGGTGGCGGACGTCCGGGCGGACGCACCGGGAGGCAACAATGAATCCGATCGTCATCCAGATCCACTCACGAGTCACGCAGTCGTTCGGCCCGCTGGCCCTCGTCACCGCGACGATTCTCTGCGCGACGGTCGCTGCGGGTTGCTCGACACCGCGCACCGAAGAGTTCGCGACGCCCGAGCTAGCGATCGAACCGCTGACGACGTACGCCGACACCCAGGACCCCGACCTCGGCGCGCGCCTGTTCGGAGAGGACATCGCGATCGCCGAGAAGCGAGCGTGCGAACTCGAAGCCGCGGATGAGCGCGAATCCGCGAAGCACGTGTGCCAGTCGATCCGAGAGCGCGTCGCGTTCGCCGATGATGGGGCGGGCCGCAAGCTCATCGTCATCGGCAATGACGAGTGGGTGTTCCCGTTCCCGTTGGTGGCGGACGGCGATCATTGGCGGTTCGACGCGGACCAAGGCGCAGAGGAGATCGACGACCGCCGGATCGGCTGGAACGAGCTCGCGACGATCGCGACGCTCCACGAATACGTCGACGCGCAGCGCGAGTACGCATCGTCGAGCCGCGACGGCAACCCGCCGTGCTTCGCGAGTCGATTGCGCTCGAGCGCCGGTCGACACGACGGGCTCTTCTGGCCGAGCAGCGGCGACGCGCACAGCCCGCTCGGCGAGTTGGTCTGCGCCGCCGAAGTCGACGGCACCGAGGTCGAAGATCACGAGCCCGCGACGTGGCACGGATACCGCTTCCGTCCGTTGCTCGCGTGCGGGTCCCATGCCGAGGGCGGCGCGGGTTCGTATCTCGACGAAAATGGGCGGATGACGCGCGGCTTCGCGCTGCTCGCGTGGCCCGCGGATTACGGAACGTCGGGATGGATGACGTTCGTGATCAGCGACCGCGGCCTCGTGTACGAGAAGGACCTCGGCGA
>CAZBOK010000293.1:0-6009 GCA_964493525.1 uncultured Phycisphaeraceae bacterium
CGCCGACCGGCACGATCTCGATCATCGCGAACTGCTCGGGCGGCATCGAGCCGATCTTCTCACTCTCGTTCATCCGCCAGGTGATGAACGGCCAGACGCTCTACGAGGTCAACCCGATCTTCAAGAGCGAGCTCGAGCGCCTCGGCCTCGACTCGAAGGCCGTCGACTCGGTGCTCGACCAGGCCTGCACCGACGGCACGGTGCAGAACTGCGCGCAGCTCCCGCAGGAAACGCGCGACACGTTCCGCACCGCTCGCGACGTCGCTCCGAACTGGCACGTGCGCATGCAGGCCGCGTGGCAGGAGTTCACCGACGCGGCCGTCTCGAAGACGATCAACTTCCCGTCGGAAGCGACGCCCGAGCAGGTGAAGGAGGCCTACCTCCTCGCGTTCGAGACCGGCTGCAAGGGGATCACCGTCTACCGCGACGGCAGCCGTCAGAACCAGCCGATGGCGTTGAAGGGCGAGGCGAGCCGGAAGGGCGGTTCGGCCGCGACCGACACACCCGAAGCTGCGGCGCCCGCGGCGCAGACCGCGCAGAAGATCGAGTTCGCGCCCGTGCGCCTGCCCGAGATCATGTCGGGCCTGCGCATCCGGCAGATCACGCCGTTCGGCAACATGCACGTGAAGATCTGCGTCGACCCGAAGTCCGGCGTCGAGCGCGAGGTCTTCGCGCAGCTCGGCAAGGGGGGTGACGTCGCGACGTCCGACCTCGAGGCGATCTGCCGCTTGCTGTCGCTCTTCCTGCGCTGCAACGGTCCGATCGAGCTCGCGATTCGTCAGCTCGAAGGCATCGGTTCGTCGCTGTCGGTGCCGACCGCCGACGGTGCGGTCACGTCGCTCGCCGACGGTCTCTCGCGCGCCATCAAGAAGTACCTGAAGGCGAAGGAGAAGTTCGGCCTGCGCGCGCTGCTCCTCGGTGAGGTCGACCTGCATCAGTTGGACGAGGTCAGCGTCGACGACATCGCCGGCGCGCCGCCCGCGAGCACCGCGTCGTCCCCCACGCGCGAGCGCGCGAGCCAGACCGCGTTCAAGATCAAGTGCCCCGAGTGCACCGGCGTCCTCGTGTTCGTCGAGGGCTGCGTGAAGTGCCACGCCTGCGGCTACTCGCAGTGCTGAGGTGAGGGCGATGATGTTAGACAAAGTCGACAATGACTACTTCGTCACGCGCTGGCGGAGGCACGCTCCCGAACACGTGCGATCCGTCGCGCAGAGAATCATCGACCAATGGTCGTCATTGAGATTCTTGTTTCGAGATGATGAAGATTGGCTGAATTGGATCGACTGCAACATCGACGGCACGCTCAACCCTGGCGTGCGGCGATGCGCGTTCGTTGGCCCGTACGGACCGCTCGACTAGGCACGCGCTCCGTTCGGTCTCACGCACAGATCCAGCCTCCCGTGCGGCCACCATCCGAATCGCAACTGCCAGCTCCGCGCCATCGCGACTGGTGATATTCGCGTCGTCGCCTCCACGTCGCGCCAGCCCGTGAACCACGCGGACGACGAGTAGGGATCGACGACGCCGCGGACGCTCACGCGGTGTCGTCGTGCATTGTTCAGCACGTATCGCAGCGTGTTCCGCACGTCGAGCGTCGAGCCGATGGCTCGCGCGTGGAATCGATCCGCGAACACGCGGCCCGCCCGATTCAGTGCCTGATTCAAGCCGCGCGCGATCCGCACCAGCAGTCCCTGCATCCCTCGCGACAGATCGCGAGCCGAGTCCGCCTCGACGACGAGATGCAGGTGGTTCGTCATCACCGTGAAATGAACGAGCCGGAATCCGCGTCGCTCGCGCCCGCCAATGAACGCTGCTTCTAACGCCCGCGCAGCCGTCATCGTCCGCAGCGACGGCACCGAGTCGACGACGCGCACCGTCACATGAACCGGCGTGAGCTCCCGCAAGGCTCCACGAGTCCGATGCGCAACGCGCTGCAGCCGCCCGCGCGCAACCTTCCGTCCCGCGCCACGTCTCCGTCCGCCCCACCCGTTCGCCACGGCATCTCCCTCCGTCATTCACGACCAGCGCCGGCGATCCGGGCCGCCCCAGCCCATCACCGCGTTCGCATTCACCCGCCGCCTCCGCATTCCCCCGCGATTCACTCCCGCTCCCGCTGCGCCCGCCACTCCCCGTCCTTCACGCAGAGCACGATCGCCGACACCTCATCCTTTTCATCCGCCTCGAAACGCACCGGCCCATCGAAGAACACCGACCAGAACGCGCGCGGCCCTTCCGCCAGCAGCTCCGTCGTGAAATGCCCACGCCATTCGACGATGATCGACGTCGCGCTGCGCCGCACTTCCAACGATCGCCCGCTGCCGTCGCGATAGGTGCCGAGCAGCGGCTCCAACTGCTCGTCCGTCAGTGCGACGATCGTGCGCTTCACCGGATCTCGCACCGCTTCGCCGCGGCAGATCGCCGCGAGGTCGGCGGCGATCCGATCAACCGATTGATCGGTGTTGCCGAGCAGCACGATCAGCAACCCGTCCTCGATGTACCGGTCGATCCGGCTCGTGAAGCCGGGCAACATCCCGTCGTGGTACGCGTGCCGGCGGCCGCCCTCCTCCTCGACGAACCAGCCGAATCCGTAACCGTCGTGCGCCGGCGTGAACATCTCCTGCTGCGTCTCGCTCGACACCAGCTCGTCGCCGGCGAGTGCGCGATCCCAGCGCAGGAGATCCTGCGCGGTGGTGCAGATCCCCGCGTCGCCGGCGGGGACTTCGATCGGCAGCGCCGGCGCCGCGGCGAAGTCGCTCGGAAACTCGAACCCCGCGAAGAACCGCGGGAACGTGAACTCGCCGTCGAGCACGAGGCCCGCCGCGCGCCGCTCCTGCGGCGCGTGCGCCGAGTCGTGGAACGTGTCCTTCATCCCGAGCGGCGCGAAGATCTCGTCGCGCAGGAACACGTCGAGCGGCTTTCCCGAAACGCGCTGCAGGACGAAGCCGAGCACGACGTAGCCCGTGTTGCTGTATTCGAATCGCGTCCCCGGCGCGAACCGGAGCGGCTTCGAGCGCGCCGCGGCGACGATCCGCGCGGGCGCGTCCGACGCGCGCAGGAACTCGAGGTAGGCCGCGGACCCTAGCCCGAGCTCGCTCTCGTAGTCGGGGATCCCCGACGTGTGGTTCAGGAGGTTCCGCAGCGTGACCTCGCTCCACGCCGCCGGCGCGTCCGGCAGGTATTCCCCGACCCGGTCGTCGACGTCGAGCCGCCCCCGCTCCTGCAGGATCATGAGCCCCATCGCGGTGAACTGCTTCGTGATCGACGCGACCCGGAACACGGTCGACGTCGTGTTCGGCGCGCGACCGGCCGCGTCGCGCGGGCCGTACGCCTTCGACAGTAGCTCGCGGCCGTCGCGCGCCACGAGCGCAGCGCCGGAGAAGTGCCCGAGCGCGGCGCACGCGTCGAGGTATCGCTCGAGTCGCGCGCCGACGACATCCGGCGGCACGGCAGCGGACAATGCGGCGACGGCGACGATCAATGCGACGAGCATGGACGACTCACGACTTCCGCGGCGCGCGCGATCCGATCGCCGCTTCGGCACCGTCGCAAGCGCGTCGTTTCCAAGCGGTCGGCGCCGTGGGCGGTCCGGCGAGATCGCGCGTCCGGCGCGCTCAACGCGCGCGCGCGACCAGTCGCAGGCCGATCGGCACGATCGCGCCGGCGGCGATGCCGCGCCGCGCCGCCTCGAGCACGGCGCTCGCAACCGCGTCTCTCCGCGGATCCTCCATCAGGAACCGCACGGCGTAGCGGAAGAAGTACGGCGCGCGCTCCTCGCGAAGGATCTCGAGCTCTTTCGCCAGCGCGTCCCGCTCCGTCCGGCCCGCGTGGAGTCCGTGCTCGCGGCGCTCTCGCAGCCAATCCGCGCGCGGATCGGCGCACGCGACGAACTCGTCTTGCGGCGCGAGCCCGGCCGCGCGGAGCACGCCGAAGGTCCCGTACGCCCACTCGGCGGTGCGCGCGTCGATCTCTTCCCATGCCCAGTCCTCGACCACGACGACGCCGCCCGGCGCGAGCAGAGCGCGCGCGCGCCGGCACGCACCGTCGAGCGCCTCGATGTGATGCAGCGAGCGCGTGAACAGGATCGCGTCGAACCGCCCGTCGCTCGCCGTGGTCGGCAACTCCGGAAACCGCGCGCGCCGCGCGTCGACGCCGCGCTTCCGCGCCTTCTCCACCAGTTCGCCGTTCGAGTCGATCGCGACGACCGCATGCCCGTCCGCGACCAACGCCGACGCGAGCCGGCCGTTGCCGCACCCGACCTCGAGGATCCGCGAGCCCGGCTTCGGCAGCTCGCCGCGCACGAACTCGCGCGTCACGACCGTCGCGAGATCGAGCGCCGCCGCCATCACTGCGCGCCGATCCTGAGCGCTCGCGTCGCGACGGCGATCTCGCGCAGGAACGAAAGCAAGCCGCCGAAGAACGTGATCATCGCCCCGACGAAGAACGTCGCGACCGGGATCGACGCGTCGAACTCGAGGAACGCGCCGAGGAACAGCGTCACGACCACCGTGCACACGAGCAGCGCCGTGACCGTGCACAGCGTGATCGCGCGGTTGATCAGCTTCGCGCGCTTCGACAGCACCGACAGGCGCTCGTCGATCGCTGCGTGGCGCCCGGTCTCCGCGCGGCCGCGCTCGGACTCGTGACCCCGCGCACGGTCGACGATCCGCGCGAGGCGGTTCGTCATGACGGCGAGCATCGCGCCGATGCCGGAGAGCAGGAACACCGGCGCCACCGAGAGCTGGATGACGTGCGCGATGTCGCGCGAGGTCGAGAGGTCGGCTTGCATCGACCTCCGTTCATACCCGATCGGCCGCGGACTTCCCGCGCCGCGTCGTCCCTCCGTCAGTCCTCGCCGAAGCTCGGCGCGAGCAGCGTCCGCAGCGCCTGGCGCGCGCGGTGCAGCCGGATCTTCACGACGTTGCGGTTCACCCCGAGCATGCTCGCCGCTTCCGCGGTGTCGACGCCTTCGATGTCGCGCAACACGATCACCGCTCGGTAGCTCTCCGGCAGCTCGTCGATCTTCGCGCGCACCAGCTCCGCCACCTGGTTCATTTCGGCGCGACGCGAGGAATCGTCGGGCGCGGCGACCTCGAGCACGCGGTGGCCGTCGTCGTGGAAGCGCGGCAGCAGATCCTCGATCGCGCGCTCCTTGCGCGATCCGCGCGAGCGGATCTTCATCAGGCTCGCGTTCACCACGATGCGGTGCAGCCACGTCGAGAGCTGGCTGCGCGCGTCGAACGTCGACAGCGCTTTGAACGCGCTCGAGAACGCGTCCTGCACCGCGTCCTCCGCGTCGGAGTCATTGCCGAGCAGCCGTCGCGCGGTCGCGAGCATGCGGCCGCCGCACGCGCCGATCAGCTCGCGGAACGCGGCCTCCTCTCCGGCGCGCAACCGCGCGATGAGCGTCGCTTGCGATGCATCGGGAACCTCGACGTCGGTGGTGTGCGGGGTCAGCGTCATGGTCATCGATCCCTCGGCTGCAGCAACTGCGTGATGAAGCTCGAGCTCTTCTTGACGCGCGCTCCCCGACCGATGAGGTCGCGGAGCAGCTCGGCGCCTGCGGCGTCGGCGAAGTGGAGTGCGGACAGGTCGAGTTCGATCCGGCGGCCGCGTTCGAGCGCGTCGGCGACCGCGCGGCGGAGGGCCTCGACCCAGGCGCCGGCGAGTCGACCTTCGAGCGCGAACGACTCGCTGGATCCGGTCGCGGTGGCTTCGATGCGGAGCATGGGAGCCGACAAGAGCGCGCGGCGTGCCACGTTCTCCGACGGTCGCAAGTCTTTACCTGATAAAGACCCGACGGGCGAATCGCCGTTCGCCGTCCGCGCCGCCCACTCCGAGAATTCGTGGGGACTACGAGATTTCGTAGTCGGCGCGTTCGATGCCGAACTTCTTGATCCGGCTGCGGAGCGTGTTCGGGTGGAGGCCGAGCGTCGTCGCCGCGCCGCGCGGTCCTTCGACGACGCCGTGCGAGTTGCGGAGCGCCTCGACGATCGAGTCGCGCTCGATCTG
>CAZBOK010000294.1:0-6007 GCA_964493525.1 uncultured Phycisphaeraceae bacterium
ACCGGGGAGACGTCGCGCCGACTGTCGGCGGTCGCCGGCGGTCCGCGTTCCCAGGGGTTGGCGGAAGCGTTCGCCGCGGCCTCCATGTCGCTTTAATGTCCGCGATGCTCCGTCGCCTCGCCGCCGTTCGTGCGTCGCTCGTCGTTGCTCTCGTGTGCACGTCCGCGTGCATCTGGCGCGACCCGGGTGGCGGCACGACGCCGATCGAATCCCTCCCGCTCGATGAGCGCGCGCCGCTCACGGTCTCGACCATGCGGAACGAGACACCGAACGCGATCGTCGCCGGGTTTACGCGCGGGTCGACGGTGCTGCTCGAGGAGCTGCTGCGGACGACGCGGCGATTCGTGGTCGTTGACTCTGCCGCGCCGGCCGCGGCCGCCGCGGGCGCGCTGCGGCTCGACACCGAGATCACCTCGTACCGCGACGAGGACGCCGGTGCGTCCGTGATCTACCTGCAGGCCCAGTCCGCCAACCGTCGCCGTCGCGCCGCGGTGGAGATGCACTGGTCGCTGGTCGGCAAGGACGGCTCGATCGTCGACCAGGGCACGGTCGCCGGCAACTACGAGCAGCTCGACGTCCGCGAGATCGCCGTGCCGCAGCCGGAGTCGATGGAATCGGGCGCCTACTGGAACTCGCCGTTCGGCCGCGCCACGCGCGATTGCCTCGACGGGATCGTGCGGAGGATCTCCGAGCGCCGCCCGTGACGAGTGCAGGTCCTCCGGGAGCCGGGGAGATTCCGGACGAACCCGCGCCGCCGCCGCCCGTTCCGGGCGCCCACGGTCCGATGGATCACCCCGACGCCGAGCTGCTGGTTCGGTTGCGAGACGGAGACCTGAGGGCCTTCGAGGAGATCGTCGAGCGTTTCGAGCGGCGCTTGATCCGGTACTTCCACTCGCTGTGCGGCGACGGCCAACTGGCGGAGGACTGCGCTCAGGAGGTCTTCGTGCGGATCTACCGGGCGCGTGCGTCCTATGAGCCGACGGCTTCCGCCGCGACGTTCATCTTCCGCATCGCCCGGAACTACTGGATCGACGTGTACCGCACCCGCAAAGGCCGTCCGAACGAACGATCGCTCGACCAACCGCTCGGCGCGGATTCGGACCAGTCGCTGCACGAACGGGTGGCGATCGACGAAACGCCGGTGGACGCAGCGCTCGCCGGCCAGGACGATCTCACGCGGCTGCGCGCCGCGCTCGCGCGCTTGCCGGAGATCCATCGGTCGGTGTTGATGCTGGCGGGGCGCGACGGGATGAAATACGAGCACGTGGCGGCGACCCTCGGCATCCCGGTCGGGACGGTGAAGTCGCGCGTTCACGCGGCGGTGGGGTTGCTCCGCCGGTTGATGGGAGTCGACCTGGAGGATCCGGAGTCGCGATGAACTGCGAACGAGCCGCCGCTGAACAGCCCGGCGTCGCCCTCGGCGCCGCGGATCCCGCGACGACCGCGGCGGTGCGCGCGCACGTCGCGCGGTGCGCCGCGTGCGCGGCGGAGCTGGCGGCGATCGAGCGCGTGACGAGCGCGTTGAAGCGGTTCGACGCGCCGCCGTCGAGCGCCGGCTTCCGCGCCCGGACGCTCGCGCGCGTCGCCGCCGAGGCGGGCGCCGCAGCATCCGAGCCGATCGAGAATCTCGCGTCCTGGCGCGAGCGGATGCGCCGGTCGCGGACCGCGCGCGTCGCGGTCGCGGTCGCCGCGCTGTTCCTGATCGCGGTCGCCGCGTGGCTGGTCCGATCGAGCCGCGCGGTCTCGGGCATCGACCCGGCAACGCGCGAGCTCGTCGAGGATTCGCGCCAGCCGCACGCGCCGGTCACGCTGCCGCGCGACCGGGCTCCCACGCCGTTCCTGCCGCGCGGCGCGGTCCCCGACGACGAATCGCTGCGCCCGCGTCCGGAGCTCGTCGAAGCGCCGCGCAGTCCGTCGCCGTCCGACGAGCCGCTGTCTCCCGACGTGCTGCGCGACCTCGCGGCCGAGACGGAGCAGGACAACGCCGTCTCCGTGCTCATCAACCGCTTCCGCCCGCGCTTCCATCCGCTCCAGGAGGCGACGGCGAGATCCTCGGCGGATCGCGCGATGCTGCGCGGAGTGAAGTGGCTCGCCGAGCATCAGGACGACGACGGCTCGTGGGATCCGTCGCGCTTCGGCGGGCAGGAGAGCACGCGGGTCGGGAACACCGCGCTCGCCGTGCTCGCGTTCCTGAGCAACGCCGACAAGGGCGTGCCGGGCGGCGTGTATCGATACTCGGTGGATCGCGCGTTCCGGTTCCTGCGCGATTCGCAGGACGCGAGCGGCACGTTCGGCCGCGTGCCCGGCGGCGAAGACGTGTCCTTGTTCAACCACTCGGCCGCCGTCCTCGCCTTCGCCGAGCACTACGTGCTCTCGAAGCGCAAGGACACGCTGTACCTGCCGGCGCTGCAGGACGGACTCCTGCGCCTCGAGGACATGGCGGGGCAGCGGCGCGGCCGCAAACCGCGCGACTCCGATCGCATCACGGCGCCGTGGGTCGCGCTCGCGCTCGAGACGGCGCGCGCCGCGAAGATCTCCGGCGCTCGCAACCTCGACGCGTCCGCGCGCGAGGCGCGCGACATGGTCGCCACGCTCTTGCCGGAGTCGACGGTGGGGCAGCGCGCCGCGATGAGCCTGAAGGCGGCGGTCGACGGCGTCTACTCCGGCGCGAGCGCTCCGCACGTCGCGACCATGGACGACCTCCTGCGGCCGCTGTCGGCGCCCGCGCTGCGCGAGCCGACCGAGGTGTGGTTCTGCGCACTGCTCGCCGAGACCCTCGACGTGCCGGAGCGCGATCGCTTCCGATCGGAGGCCGCGGCCGCGCTGCTCTCGTCGCAACTCGAGGACGGATCGTTCCACTCGAGCTTCTGGTGGGATCCGATCTCCGAAGCGGGCGGCGACCTCTACGTCACCGCGCTCGCGGTTCTCACCCTGTCCGCCCCGCACCGCATCGCCCGCTGACGGACCGGGGGCAGGCGGCGGCGACGCCGCTATGATCCGCGTCCTTCCGATGCGCTCCTTCGCCCCGATCGTGATCGCGTTCGCCGTTCTCGCGCCGCCGGTTCGCGCGGCCGATGACGCCGCGCCATCGACGACGCTCCCGCCGCGCGCCGACGTGCCGCTGCCGCGGCTCGTGTGCTTCGGGGACGACCTCCTGAATCGCGCCGAGGCGATCGTGGAAGGTGCGGCGGAGAGCGTGACGACGCTCGGGCGCGGCGTGTCCGTCACCCGCATCCACGTCGATCACACGTTGCTGCTCCCCGCCGACGGAATCGCCCTGACCGACGTGTCGGTGTTGTCGTCCCCGGGCGACTTCGCCGAAGGCTCGCGGTACGTCGTCTTCCTCAAGCGCTTCCGCGACGACGGACGGCAGGTCGGCCGCTTCGAATCGCTGGGGCGCGTCGCCGCGGCGGAGCGCGATTTCGCCGACAAGCGGCGGGTGCTCGTCGAGATGCTCGATCTCAAGCGGCTCCCGACGCTGCCCGACCGCGAGCGCGCGCTCGCGCGGATCCTCGTCAAGAACGTGGGCGACTCGGCGATCTTCGTGAAATGGAACGCGCTGGCGGAACTGAAAGCGCTGGCGCCGCGGCGGCCGGAATTGTTCGGATCGAGGGAGAAGGCCCGGCTGGTCGAAGTGTACAAGAGCGATCCGTCGGCATCGCTGAAGCGCGAGATGGCCCCGATCCTCACCGCGCTTGCCGTCGAGGTCACCGGAGACAGAGGCGCATGATCCCGACTTTCGCGGCGTGGATGATCGCGCTGCAGCTCCTCGCACAGGATCCCGCCGGCGACACGCCCGCGCCGAACGCGACCGCCGGCGCGAAGGCGAGCATGCCGATCACGCTGCAGCAGGCCGTGTACCTCGACGAGAAGAACTCGCTCACCCTGCAGATCGACCGCATCGGCGTGCAGGCCGCGAACGCCGCGATGGGCGCGACGCTCGGGACGTTCGACACCGTGGCGTTCCTGTCCGGCCAGTACCAGAAGGCGATCCGCCCGTCCGCGTCGTCGCTCGAAGGCGGGTTCGGCAGCATCACCGTCATCCCGATCCTCGACGAGAGCTGGAACATCAACGGCGGGTTCCGCGGCACGCTCCTGAACGGCGCGACCTGGCAGGCCGACATCGACTGGAACAAGGACTTCTCGGCGCCGGCGCCGTTCTCGCTGTTCAACCCCGCTTACACCGCGAGCGTGGGACTCGCGTTCACGCAGCCGATCCTGCGCGGATTCGGAACCGCGGTGAACAAAGCGCCGATGCTGCGGGCGCGCAATCAGCTCGCGAGCATCGCCGAGAACTTTGAGGAGAGCCGCATCCTGCGCGCGCAGGAGGTGGTCGTTGCCTACTGGAACTTCTACTTCGCGCGCCGCCTGCTCGGCACGCGCGAGTTCCTGGTGGAGCAGGCCGAGAAGCTGGTCAACATCAACCAGAAGAAGTTCGACGTCGGCGACATGAAGAAGATCGACGTCCTCGAAGCGCAGAGCGATCTCGCGCAGCGCAATCAGGAATTGATCGTCGCGAAGAACGAGATCGGCCGCACCGCGGACGCGCTCAAGCGGCTGATCTTCCCATTCGACGACAAGCAGCAGTGGGAGGTCGACCTGGTCCCGTTGACCGAGGCGAAAGAGACCGCCGTCGAACCCCCGCAGTGGGAGGACGCCGCGAAGGTCGCGCTCGAGCGGCGCCCCGAGCTGCGCCGCCGCAAGGAGCTGCTGAAGAACAACGACATCGACATCGTCGTCGCCGAGAACGCGACGCTGCCGCAGCTCGACCTGAACGCGTCCCTGCGCTTCTCGCAGCTCGCGATGTCGAAGGGGCAGGTGCTGAACTTCGACAAGGACTTCTACTCGGTCGGCGCGGGCTTCACGCTCGAGATGCCGCTCGGCAACCGGACCGCGCGGTATCAGCTCTCGATCGCGCGCCTGCAGAAGATCCAGGCGTTGCTCGATTACAAGAACACCGAGAACCAGGTGATCCAAGAGGTCCGCAACGCCGTCCGCGACATCAAGAACAGCGTGCAGGAGATCGGCGCCGCGCACGAGGCGACGCGTCTCGCGTTCGAGCGGTGGACGCAGGAGCAGAAGCGCCAGGAGGTCGGGTTCTCGACGACCTTCCAGGTGCGCGATGCGCAGGCGGTGTGGCGTCAGGCGGTCGATACCGAGATCCAGGCGCTGTACACGTACCAGGTCAACCTCGCCGCGCTGCTCGCGGCGCAAGGCACGTTGCTCGAGCAGTTCGGCGGCCTCCCCGCGCCGCGTCCGCAGCTCGACGACGACTCCGGGATCTTCCACGGCCCGTGAACGCATCGCGTTCCGGCCGTTGACGGGCGAGGTGTCGGATCCGCGCCGCGCTCCTGCTCTTCGTCGTCCTCGACGCCTTGGTGCTCATCCTCGGCGGGTTCTCGCGCCCCGCGCCGCTCGCGTCCGCGTTCGCGGTCGAAGATCCGGGCGGTGACCGCTTCGCGATCTTGCGGCTCGGCGGCGGCGCCGACCCGACGCCGACGATCGTCCGACTCGACGAGGAAGCGAAGCCCGAAGCCGCGACGCCGGTCGACGTGCTGGTCGAGGTGGCCGCGCGGGTCGGCGGCCAGGCGTTCCTGTTCGCGGAGAAAGGGATCACGCGTCTCCCCGGGTTGGATGCGTTCGGTGACACGCCGCGCTCGCTGGAAGAACGCCGCTTCGTGAAGTCGCCGTTCCCCGGCCGCATCCTCGCGGTGGCGTCGGGCGGCGTCGTCGCGGTGCTCGCCGGCGTCGACCGGAACGGAGCGGCGTGGCTCGGACGGTTCGACGGCATCGAGTCGACGCCGATCCCGCTGCCCGCCGGCGTGCCGATGCCGATCGAGGGCGCCGCGGTGCGCGCCGCGCCGGACGGGCGGTTCCGCGTCGCGCTGCGATCGCAGCACGAGGTCGTCGTGCTGTCGATCGACGCGTCCGGTCCGGCGGCGCCGACGGCGACCGTCGGCGCTCGGTGCGACGTGCCCGCCGGCGACGGGATCCTCGTCGATCTCGG
>CAZBOK010000295.1:0-6005 GCA_964493525.1 uncultured Phycisphaeraceae bacterium
CGCTGCATCGGCACGCGGTACTGCTCGAACAACTGCCCCTACAAGGTCCGCCGCTTCAACTTCTTCAACTACCAGCTCCACCTCAAGGATCCCGAGCGCGAGGTGTTGAAGCTCGCGTTCAACCCGGAAGTCACGGTCCGGTCGCGCGGCGTGATGGAGAAGTGCACCTACTGCATCCAGCGCATCTCCGCGACGCGCATCAAGGCGAAGAACGAGCGCCGCGACATCATCGACGGCGAGATCACGCCGGCGTGCGCGCAGAGCTGCGCGGCGGAGGCGATCACGTTCGGCAACCTCGCGGATCCGAACTCGCGCGTGTTCAAGGAGCACGAGAAGGCGCGCGCCTACTCGCTCCTCGGTGAGCTGAACTCGAAGCCGCGCACCGCCTACCTCGCGCGCGTCACCAATCCGAACCCCGAATTGGCGGGAGCCTGATCGTCATGACGACGACCATCGAAGAACCGACCGCCCAACACGGGTCGCCGCACGGTTCGCCGCACGGTGCGGCGAGCCTGCTCGAACCGCCGCCGCTGGTGACCGGCAATCACGACTTCGCGTCGGTCACCGCGTCGGTGTGCGCCCCGGTCGAGGCGAAGAGCCCGCCGAAGATCTGGTTCCTGATCCTCGGCGCCGCGGCGAGCCTGCTGCTCGTCCTGCTCGCGCTGATCGGTCACCTGCTGTGGACCGGCGTCGGCGTCTGGGGCAACCAGATCCCGAACGCGTGGGCCTGGCCGATCGTCAACTTCGTGTTCTGGGTCGGCATCGGCCACGCGGGCACGCTGATCTCGGCGATCTTGTTCCTGTTCCGCCAGCAGTGGCGCACCGGCATCAACCGGTTCGCCGAGGCGATGACGATCTTCGCCGTCATCTGCGCCGGCCTCTTCCCCGGCATCCACGTGGGTCGCGCGTGGCTCGCGTACTGGCTGTTCCCGATCCCGAACCAGATGTCGATGTGGCCGCAGTTCCGCAGCCCGCTGCTCTGGGACGTGTTCGCGGTCGGCACCTACTTCAACGTCTCGTTGATGTTCTGGTACCTCGGCCTGATCCCCGACATCGCCACGCTGCGCGATCGCGCGGTGACGCCGGCGCGCAAGCTGATCTACGGCATCCTCGCGATGGGCTGGCGCGGCTCGGCCCGGCAATGGCACCGCTACGAGCGCGCGTACCTGATCCTCGCCGCACTCTCGACGCCGCTCGTGCTCTCGGTGCACTCGGTCGTCTCGTTCGACTTCGCGGTGTCGCAGGTCCCCGGTTGGCACACGACGATCTTCCCGCCGTACTTCGTCGCGGGCGCGATCTTCTCCGGCTTCGCGATGGTGGTGACGCTCGCGGTCCCCGCGCGCGCGCTGTACGGCCTGAAGCACCTGATCACGATGCGCCACCTCGAGGCGATGAACAAGGTCATCCTCGCGACCGGCATGATGGTCGGGTACGCGTACTCGATCGAGTTCTTCATCGCGTGGTACGGCGGCAACCCGTTCGAACGGTTTGCGTTCATCAACCGCGCGTTCGGCCCCTATGCGTGGGCCTACTGGACGATGTTCTGCTGCAACGCGTTCGTTCCGCAGGTGTTCTGGTTCAAGAAGTTCCGCACCAGCATCCCGGTCATGATGGTCGTCGCGATCCTCGTGAACGTCGGGATGTGGTTCGAGCGCTTCGTGATCGTGATCATCTCGCTCCACCGCGACTACCTGCCGTCGTCGTGGGGTTATTACCGGCCGACCTGGGTCGACGTGATGATGTTGATCGGGTCGTTCGGCCTGTTCTTCACCCTCTTCCTGTTGTTCCTGCGGTTCCTCCCCATGGTCGCGATGGCGGAGGTGAAGAACGTCATGCCGCAGGCGCATCCGAAGTCCCACCACTGAGCGCGCAAATCGAGTGGAGCAGAAGATGACCAGCGAACATTCCGGACGCGCGCCCGAAGACCTGAAGCTGCACGGGCTCCTCGCCGAGTTCGACAACGTCGACGACTTGCTCGCCGCGTGCCGCACGGTGCGCGACGCCGGCTACCGCAAGTGGGACGCGCACACGCCTTTCCCGGTGCATGGCATCGACGAGGCGATGGGCATCAAGGCGACGATCCTCCCGTGGATCGTGCTCGGCGGCGGCCTCACCGGCCTCGGCGGCGCGCTCCTGATGCAGTGGTGGATGAACGCGATCGACTATCCGTTCCTCGTCTCGGGCAAGCCGTTCTTCTCGGTGCCGGCGAACATCCCGGTCTGCTTCGAGCTGACGGTCCTGCTCTCGGCGCTGACGTCGTTCCTGATGGCGCTCGTGCTGAACCTGCTGCCGCAGTTCTACCACCCGCTGTTCCGCAGCGAGCGGTTCAAGCGCTCGACCGACGACCGCTTCTTCGTGTCGATCGAGGCGTCCGATCCGCAGTTCGAGGAGGAGCGCACCCGCGAGTTGCTCGGTGAAGCGTCGCGGTACCCGGTCGAGACGATCCACGACGAGAAGCGCGCCTCGCCGCTGCCGGCGGGGATCCACTACGTCGGCGCCATCGCGACCCTCGCGTCGTTCGTCCCGCTGGTCTTCATCGCGAAGGCGCGTTACGAGCCGTCCGAGAAGCCCCGCGTCCACATCTTTTGGGAGATGGACTGGCAGCCGAAGCTGAAGGCGCAGCGCGCGTTCAAGCTGCCCGGGAGCGAACTGTTCGAAGACGGCCGCGCGTGGCGTCCGCAGGTGATGAACACGGTCTCGGTGGAAGAGTCGGTGAACGACGCCGACGTGCCGATGCTCACCGGCAAGAACCTCGACGGCTCGTTCGTGCCGAAGGATCAGTACCCGATGGCGGTGACCGATGCGCTGATGATGCGCGGCCGGGAGCGGTACGAGATCTACTGCACGCCCTGCCACGGCAAGCTCGGCGAAGGCAACGGGATCGTCGCGATCCGCGCCGAGCGGCTCGCGGAAGGACTGTTCGTTCCGCCGGTGTCGCATCAGGCCGACGCGGTGCGCGATCAGCCGAACGGTCAGATCTTCCAGACGATCACGAACGGCGTGCGCACGATGCCGGCCTACGGTCAGCAGATCGAGCCGAAGGATCGCTGGGCGATCATCCTCTATATGCGCGCGCTGCAGCGGAGCCAGCACCAGACGACGGATCAGATCGAGGACGCGACCGCGCGCGAACGCCTCCAACAGCAGTTGAAGCCCAAGTGAACCCGACGCACGGACCGAGGAACTTCACATGCAGCAAGCGATGACTGCCGAACAACTGCGAGCGGAGTGCTCGCTCGGCGAGGACGCTCGAACCTGGTCGGGGCGCCTGCGGGTGCTCGGGCTCGTCGCGCTCTTGATCGGCGCGGGCCTCGGGTTCGCGGACGGCGACGGGATGGTGCAGTTCTTCCACTCCTACCTCGTCGCGTTCGTGTTCTTCCTCGCCATCACGCTCGGTTGCTTCTTCTTCGTGTTCATCCAGCACCTCGTCGGCGCGAAGTGGAGCGTCGTCGTGCGGCGCGTCGCCGAGATCTTCCTCGGCGGGTTCCCGCTCCTCGCGGTTCTCTTCCTGCCGATCCTGATCCCCGTCCTGCTCGGCAAGTCGCCGCTGTACGAGTGGTCGCACAGCGACGCGGTCGCGGGCGACAAACTGCTCACGGGCAAGAGCGGCTTCCTCAACGTGCCGTTCTTCACGATCCGCTGCGTGATCTACTTCGCCGTCTGGATCGGCCTCGGTCGCTTCTTCATCGGCCATTCGCGCGCGCAGGACCTCTCCGGCGATCCGTCGCACACGCTCCGCATGCGAAAGTTCGCGCCGGTCGCGGCGATCGCGTACGCGCTGACCTCGACGTTCGCGGCGTTCGACCTCTTGATGTCGCTCGAGCCGCACTGGTTCAGCACGATCTTCGGCGTGTACTTCTTCGCGGGCTCGGCCCTCTCGGCCTACTGCTCGATCGCGCTCGCCTGCATGCTCCTCCAGGAGCAGGGCAAGCTGAAGTCGTCGATCACCACCGAGCACTACCACGACCTCGGCAAGCTGATGTTCGCGTGGGTCTTCTTCTGGGGGTACATCGCGTTCTCCCAGTACATGCTGATCTGGTATGCGAACCTCCCCGAGGAGACGTTCTGGTACCTGAAGCGACAGCACGGCAATTGGACGTCGCTGTCGCTGCTCCTCCTGTTCGGCCACCTGTTCATCCCGTTCGCCGGCCTCCTGTCGCGCCATGTGAAGCGCAACCGCGCCGCGCTCGCGTTCTGGGCGATCGTGCTGCTCGGCATGCACTGGGTCGACATGTACTGGCTCGTCATGCCGCGCCTGCATCCGGACGGCATCCACTTCACGCTCGTCGATCTCGCGTGCTTGATCGGCATCGGCGGACTGTTCGCCGGCGGCTTCCTGAATCGCGCGCGCGGCGGACTGCTCGCGGCGATCAAGGATCCGTTCTGGGACGCGTCGGTGCAGTTCAAGAACTTCTGAATCGAGGCTTCCGATGGCTCAACAAGACGTCGTCGACGTTCCCCGTCTCGCGCTCGTGCTCGGCATCGGCATCGTGCTGACGCTCATCGCCGTTGGCGGCGGTCAGGCGATCTACCTCGCGGGCGAGCAGAAGCAGTACGAGATGAAGGAACTCCCCCACCACCCGATCGAGATCACAGCGCTGAAGTCGGCGCAGGCGATGCAGCTCGAGTCCTACCGCGTGGTCGACAAGGAGAAGAAGCTCGTGTCGATCCCGATCGAGCTCGCGATGAAGAAGGAGCTCGAGGCGCGGCGATGAGCCTCCGACGCACGCTCACGATCACCACGCTCCTCGCCGCCGGCGCGCTCTGCGCGTCCGCGTCCGCGCAGCAGTCCGACGGACTGATGCCGCAGGGAGAGCTGCCGTCGGACGTCGATCTGCCGCAGGAGCAAGGTCTCGAAGTCGAGCAGAAGCTCGACGCCCAGTTGCCGGCGGATCTCGAGTTCACCAATGCCGACGGCAAGGTCGTGAAGTTCGGCGAGATGTTCGACGGCAAGCACCCGGTGCTGCTGACGTTCAACTACTCCGACTGCCCGATGCTCTGCAGCGTGCAGCTCCAGGATCTCTGCCAGACGCTCGAGAACGTCGAGCTGGAGCCGGCGAAGGACTACCGCGTCGTCACCGTGCTGATCGATCCGCTCGAGACCTGGAAGAAGGCGCGCATCACGAAGAACAAGTGGGTGCAGACGCTCGCGAAGCCGACCGGCGAGGCCGGATGGGACTTCCTGGTCGCGAAGGAAACCGGCAAGGAGCGCGAGATCCGCGCGCTCGCGGATGCCGCCGGGTTCAAGTACCGCGTGAACCCGGAGAATGGCCAGTACCTGCACCGCGCCGTGACGCTCGTCGTGACGCCCACCGGCAAGATCTCGCGCTACTTCGCGGAGCTGAACGCGGAGCCGAAGGAGTTCCAGCGCGCGTTGGTGCAGGCCGCCGACGGCAAGATCGGCTCGCTGACCGACATCCTCTTCCTGTTCTGCTTCCACTACGTCCCGGCCGAAAGCCGCTACACGCTGTTCGCCACCAACCTGATGAAGGCCGGCGGCGTCGCGATGGTGCTCGCGCTCGGCACGTATCTCTTCTTCATGTTCCGCCACGAGAAGGCGCGACCGACATGCTGAACCTCTCCGCGTTGCTCTCACCGGCGTTCTCGGCGCTCCTGCAGACGCAGGACGCGAACGACGTGCTCCCGAAGGCGATCTCCGCCGATGGCGGCGGGAACTGGTACTTCCCCGCCGAGGCGTCGACGCTCGCCGCCGAGACCGACAACCTTCACTGGTTCATCTTCTGGTTCAGCACGCTGTTCATCGTGCTGATCTTCGCGGTTCTCGGGTACTTCCTGATGAACTACAGCGAGAAGGTGCATCCGAAGTCGGTCCGCACGACGACGCACAACACCGCGCTCGAGATGGTGTGGACCGTGCTGCCGTCGATCCCGCTCATCTACATGTTCTGGGCCGGATTCGAGGGGTACATGGACCACCGGACGCCGCCGCACGACGCGTACGAGATCAAGGTGACGGCCGCGAAGTGGTTCTGGACCTTCGAGTA
>CAZBOK010000296.1:0-5997 GCA_964493525.1 uncultured Phycisphaeraceae bacterium
ATCCACGCGCGCGCGGACGACGACGTCACGATCTTCCTGAACGGCGAGCGGCTCGGCGACTACCGCGACCGCGGCTGGAACGACAGCACGGAGCTGACGTGGCGCGGCCCGGTGAAGCACGTGCCGGACGCGATGCGATTCGCGGTGCGACTCGCGGCGGGAAGGAACGAGCTGCTCGTGAAGGTGAAGAACCGCGTGGGCGGCGCGGGCTTCGTCGTCGCGATCTCGCGGCGCGACGGCACGCCGATTCCGGGGCTCTCCTCCGACGCGGCGCAGCCCGAGCGGCGGCCGGCGCCGTCCGACGCGACCAAGGAGTTCGTGCGACGCTTCCACCACGACGGCGCGGCGAAGGACATCGCCGGGCGGTTCGACGTCGCGGTCGGCGAATTCCGCTCGCGCAACAAGCGGCTGTGCGGCGAGTCGACGTCCAAGGGAGTCGCGTGGCGGAAGTACACCGTGCGGCCGGGATTCCCGAAGGACTCGCCGTCGAACCTCGCCTGGTTGAAGGAGAAGGCGACCGACGCGCTTTCCGACTTCGAGCTCGAAGTCGGGATCGCGAGCGCCGACGCGCCGAAGTGCGTGGTCACGTTCCAAGGCGAGGGGAAGACCGACGGGCTGTCGGGTTGGAACCTGATCCTCGAGCCGAGCGGAGCGCGCGTGCGCGCGAGCCTCGAGCGCTACGACCACCTCGTGTACCAGAGCGCGTGGACGGAGCTGCCGAAGGCGGACGAGCGGAAGCTCGTGATGTCGTTGGTCAGCGGCAAGCTCGACGTGAAGCTCGCCGACGTCGCGCTGTTCGACGGCGTCGCGATCCGCGCGATCCCCGGCAAGACGCGGATCGGGTTCGCGACCTGGGGACAGGACACGCAGTTCAGCGAGATCGACCTCCGCGCGCCGCCGCGGAAGTGATCAGCGTTCGGCGACGCGCTCGAAGTTCGTGACGCCGGACGGCGACTCCCACGTGATGCGATCGGGGTCGCCGTCCGTGCCGTGCTCGAGCTTCACGACTCCGTAGTCGGTCGGCGCGAACAGCTCGTGCGCGCCGCGCGGGACGAGCGGCGCTTCGCCCGCGAACACGCGGCCGCCGTGGATCCGCAGGGTGAACTCCGTCCCCGATGACGCGCGATAGTCGCCCGCGGCCGGCGCGTACTCCTCGACGTCGACGTCCGCGGCCTCGAGCTTCGGGATCGTGAGCGGCGCAACGGTCTCGCCCGCGATCAATCGCGGCAGCTCGCGGCGGATCTCGTTCAACACGCCGGACGAGAGGTTCGCGGTGAAGATCACGTGCACGTGCGTCGATGCGTCGAAGTCCGCGAACGACACGAACCCGTTCGTCGAGCCGTACCAGCGCAGCGGTCCCGACGCCGTGAACGACTGCTTCACCGACGGCCCGAGCTTCCCGCCGAGAATCGCGCGCTGCAGGCGATGCAGGTCGCGCGGCGTCGAGAGCACCGAGCCGGCGCCGACCAGGAACGAGAGATCCTTCGGCGCCGCGTGCTCGAGGCCGTGCGGGCCGAGGAAGTAAGGCTCCGCGCGATCCGCGATGACGTCGCGGCCGTTGCCGTCCTGCGTCTGCTCCATCCCCGCCGGCTCGAACACGAGGCTCCGCATCAGCTCGCCGTAGCTCTTGCCGGACGCGAGCTCGAGCACGCGCGCGAGCACCGAGTAACCGGCGGAGCTGTACACCGAACGGCTGCCCGGCGCGATGTCGAGCGGCGGCGCCTTCGCGGCGAGCTCCACCATGTCCTGCGCCGAGCGCGGCACGCACTCGTCCTCCGGCGACGTCACGCGGTGCGGGATGCCGGCGCGATGGCGCAGGAGGTCGATCACGTGCAGGGCGTCGCCGCGCGGGAACTCGGGGAGCCACTTCGCGAGGGTGTCGTCGAGCTTGAGCTTGCCGGTCTCCGCGAGCCGGATGGTGGCGGCGAACGTCATCTCCTTCGTGATCGACGCGACGGCGAAGCGCGTGTCGACGCGGTTCAAGACGCGATGCTCCGCGTTCGCCATCCCGAACGCGGCCTCGACCAGGATCTCGTCGTCGCGCGCGACGAGCAGTGCGCCGGAGAGGTGTCCGGCCTCCGCGGCCGGGCGGAGCCATTCGCGGACGCGCGCCGCGACGTCCGGTTCGGGCGGCGACTGCACGGTGAACGCGAGCGCGAGGAACGGAGCGAGCGACGAGCGCATGACGGGGATCCAACGCGGCGGCGCGGAGTCTGGAGACTCGCGGTCCGGCGTGCAACCCGTCACCGGAGGATCCAGCGCCGCGGCGGCGCGGCGGCGCGGCGCGTCACTCCGGCAATCCCGCCAGCACCGCGACGGTCGCGGAGAGGCCGAGCCGGTCGGCTCCGGCCTCGAGCATCGCGAGCGCGGCGGCGGTGTCGCGGATTCCGCCGGATGCCTTCACCATCGCCCGGCCGTTCACCGCGGCCTTCATCAACTTCACGTCGGCGATCGTCGCGCCCGCGGAGCCGAAGCCGGTCGACGTCTTCACGAACGCCGCCCCCGCGTCCACCGCGAGGCGGCACGCGGTCGACTTCTCCTCGTCGGTGAGCAGGCACGTCTCGAGGATCACCTTCACGGCGGCGCCGTCGGATGCGCGCACGACCGCGGAGATGTCGTCCGCCACGGCGTCGAACGAACGGTCCTTCAAGAGGCCGACGTTCATCACCATGTCGATCTCGCGCGCGCCGAGCCGCACGAGGCGCGCGGCTTCGTCCGCCTTCGCCGAGGCGGCCGTGGCGCCGAGCGGGAACCCGACGACCGCGCAGGCGACCACGCGGCTCCCGGCGAGCTGCTCGACGACGATCGCGATGCGTGCGCCGTTCACGCAGACCGACGCGCAGGAATTCTCGCGCGCCTCGGTGCACACGCGCCGCACGTCGGCGGCGGTCGCGTCCGGACGCAGGATCGTGTGATCGATCGCGGCCGCCACCCGCGCGCGCGTCCAGGACGCCGGGCTCATCGCTTCTTCCGGCGCGCGGGCTTCATCTTCGCGCCGAGGCTCTTCGACGCCGGACCGGTGGGCGACGGAGCGGGCCCGCCGCAGACCGCGTTCGCGACGACCGGGATCGCCGCCGCGAGCAGCCGGCAGAACCGCTCCGCCGCGCCTTCCGCGACGTGCGTGACGTCGGCGTGCGAGAGTCGCGTCCCCGACAGCCCCGCCGCGCGGTTCGCGATGCACGAGATCGCGAACCGCGCGGCGGGGCCCATCTGGTTCGCCACGATCACTTCCGGAACCGTCGACATGCCGACCGCGTCGGCGCCGACCGATGCGAGCATCTTGATCTCCGCCGGCGTCTCGTAGGAGGGGCCGCCGAGCGCGGCGTACACGCCGTCCTTCAAGTCGATGTTCTCGCTCTTCGCCGCCTCGTGCAGCGCGACGCGCACCGCGCCGGCGTACGCCTCGGTCATGTCGGGGAAGCGGGGGCCGAGGCGCGGATCCTTCGGGCCGCGCAGCGGGTTCGCACCCATCAGGTTGATGTGGTCCTCGACCGCCATCAGGTCGCCGGGCTGCAGGTCGGCGCGGATGCCGCCGGCCGCGTTCGTGACAAGCAGCGCACGGACGCCGAGCAGCGCGAGCACGCGCGTCGGCAGCGTGACCGTGTCGAGGTCGTGGCCCTCGTAATAGTGGATGCGCCCGGAGAGCACCGCGACGCGCACCCCCTTCAGCGTCGCGAACAACAGCTCGCCGGCATGGCCTTCGACGCGCGCGGGCGGGAAGTTCGGGATGCGCGTGTACGGGACCACCACCGGCTTCGACAGGCGCTCCGCGAACGGACCGAACCCGGAGCCGAGGATCACCCCGACGACCGGCTCGCCGGCGACGCCCTTCACCGATGCGGCCGACTCCTGCGCGACCTCGAACAGATAACCCATCGCTGCTCCGATCCAGTGGTCAGATGATGATGCCGGCGATCGCCGCCGTGATGACCGTCACCAGGAATCCTGCCGCCATCGCCTTCACTCCGAGCCGCGCGATGTCGCTGCGGCGCTCGGGCGCCATCGCGCCGATGCCGCCGATCTGGATCGCGATGCTGGCGAAGTTCGCGAACCCGCACAACGCGTACGAGGTGAGGAGCACCGACCGCGGCGACAGCTTGTCGGCGACCTTACCGAGGTCGGTGTACGCCATCAGCTCCGTCAGCACGAGCTTCACGCCGAGCAGGCGCCCCACTTCGGGCACGTCGGCGGTCTCGATGCCCATGAGCCAGGCGAGCGGCGCGAACACCTTCGCGAACACCGCGGCGAGGTCGGTGTGCAGCGTGACGTCGAGCAGCGCGTCGACCATCTTCACCATCGCGACGAACGCGATCAGCATCCCCGCGACGTTCAGCGCGAGCGAGACGCCCTCGGACGCGCCGACGGCCGCGGCGTCGACGACGTTCACCGTGTTCTTCGGCATCTTCGTGACCAGCTCGTTCGCGGTGACGGCGCGCTCGGTCTCCGGCACGAGCAGCTTCGACACCATCAACGTCCCGGGCGCCGCCATCACGCTGCACGCGAGCAGGTGGCCCGCGATGTCGGGGACTGCGCCCTTCAGCATCCCGACGTACGCCGCGAGCACGCCGCCCGCGACCGTCGCGAACCCGCCGACCATGATCGCCATCAACTCGGAGCTCGTCATCGCGCTGATGTAGGGCTTCACGAGCAGCGGGGCTTCGGTCTGGCCGACGAAGATGTTCGCCGCGGTCGACATCGTCTCGGCGCCGGAGGTCTGCAGCGTGCGTTGCATCACCCAGGCGCAGCCGCGCACGACGATCTGCATGATCCCGAGGTGGTAGAGCACGCTCATCAGCGACGCGAAGAAGATGATCGTGGTCAGGATCTGCGTCGCGAACACGAAGCCGACCGGGCACTGGGCGCCCGGCTCCGGCGCAAGCTGTCCGAACACGAAGTTCGCGCCGTACGCGCTGAAGTCGAGCAGCTTGTTGATCGCGGTGTTCGCGCCGTCGAAGAACGCGCGCCCCCACGCCGACTTGAGGACGATCCACGCGAAGACGAACTGCAGGCCGAGCCCGGCCACCACGATCCGCAGCTTCACCGCCTTGCGATCGGTCGACAGCAGCCAGCACACGACGAGCAGGAGCAGGATGCCGAGCGCTGCGCGCGCCTTCAGCTCGAGGTCGTTCACCGGGAGCCTCCCGTGCACTGCGCCGGCGCGGCCGAGTCGATCCGATCCGCGATCAACGGCGGAGCGCGGACCGGCTCCGGTCCGATCTCGAACGCGCTCTCGAGCGTCGCGCGCGCGGCGGCGGCGTGATCTCGATCGTTCGCGTGCACCGTGACGAGCGGTTCGCCGGCCGCGATGCGGTCGCCGATCCGCCGGTGGACCACGAGGCCGACGGCGGGGTCGATTCGATCCTCCACGCGCTCGCGCCCGGCCCCGAGCCGCGTCGCGACGACGCCGAGCACGCGGCAACGGATCGATCGCACGAATCCCGCGGAGCGCGCCGCCACGTCGCTCGCGTGCGCCGCGCGCGGCAGGACGCGCGAGCCGTCGTCGCACGCGCGCGGATCGCCGCCCTGTCGTTCGATCGCGGCGCGGAACCGTGCGAGGGCGGAGCCGTCCGCGAGCGCCCGCGCGATCCGGGAGCGGCCGGCGTCGCGGTCCGCCACGAGTCTCGAGAGCACGAGCATCTCGGCGCCGAGCGCGACCGTCAGCTCCACGACGTCCGGCGGGCCCGCGCCGCGCAGCACGGCGATCGCCTCCTCCGTCTCGAGCGCGTTGCCGACCGCGCGGCCGAGCGGCTGGCTCATGTCGGTGAGCAACGCGACCGTCTGCACGCCGAGGCTCCCTGCCACGCGCACCATCGATTCGGCGAGCGCGCGCGCGACGCGCGGGTCGGGCAGGAACGCACCGTCGCCGGTCTTCACGTCGAGCACGAGCGCGTTAATCCCCTCCGCCACCTTCTTCGAGACGATCGACGCGGTGATCAACGGCAGCGACTCCACGGTCGCGGTCGCGTCGCGCAGGCGGTACAGCACGCGATCGGCGGG
>CAZBOK010000297.1:0-5996 GCA_964493525.1 uncultured Phycisphaeraceae bacterium
CCGCCCGTGACGGCGCGGCACAGGAAGTCGGCCTGACGCTGAGTGAGCCGGGTCAAGTTGTCGAACAGCGGCACCGCGTGATGGTCGAGCACCTGCGCCAGCTCGGCCGTCGACTGGCCGAGGTCGAGCGAGTCGACGCTGGTCGGATCGAGCAGCGAGCGGAGCATCCGCGCCTGCGTCGACTTCGCGCTGCCCTGCGGGCCGTGCAGGCACAGCGCCGGGTGCGGCACCTGCGGCAACATCGCGGCAACGAGCCACGTCGACACGAGCAGCCGGTCGTCGTCACGCGCGAGGTTCAAGAACGGGCGCAGCGCGTCGAGATCCGCGCGGCCGGCGCGGCGGCCGCGGACTTCCGGCACCGGGAGCGGTCGCTGATGACTGAAGCGGCGGAACGCGACCGGCGCACATTCGACGACGTCGAAGCCGTCCCGCGCGACGCGAACCGCGCGGCCGTCCGCATCGCCGAGGTCGATCCACAGGACCGCCGGCGCGTCCGCGGTCGACGGCGTCGAACAGAAGCGCAGCGGGACCGTCCGCTCCGCGCCGTCGAAGAGCGCCTTGGCCGCGAGCGCGTCGAGCGCGGAGTTCACCGCGCTCGCGGGCGTGCCCTTGCCGGTCGCGGCGTAGCGCTCGTGACGCAGCCACAGCCCGAACTCCCGTCCGCGGATCCGCACCGCGCGCCGCCCGCGCCCGGCCGGGATCGCCGCGTACGGCTCGCGTCGCTCGTCGCGGAACAGCTCGCAGCGCGAGCCGATCACGACCAGCGCGTCGGATGGAGAATCGGGCAACGTCGCGGAGGGCGCGCCGGCGGAGTGCGCGAACGTCACGATCGACGGATCGACGCGGACGCGCGCGCCGCGCGAGCGGAGTGCAGCAGCGAGGCGTTCGACGTCGCGCCGCGCGGCGTCGGTCGTCGCGGCGAGCGCGAGGACGACTTCGCGCTCGGCGAGAGGGATGCGATGAGGGACGAGGGGTGCGTCCGCGGACGCGAGATCGACGATGCCGACGCAGCAAGCATCGCGTGAGAGCGCGGAGTCGACGGCGAGCGGAGAGCGAGCGATGACCAGCGGGACGTGCGCGTCGCGCAGTTGTCGCCGCGAGCGGCGCGGGACGTCGAGGATTGGAGCGCGGCGTGGCGAGGGCTGCACGACCGAGGCGCCGCGCACGAGGACCCAGCTCGCGATGCGCCCCGCGAAGTCGCGCAGCGGCGCGACGAGCGCCGGAGCGCGCGCGTGCGCGACCGCGAACCCGAGGCGCCGGAGCGCTGCGGAGGTGCGGATGGTCCGGTACCCGCGCTCGCGCGCGATCGCGGGCGGGACGCCTTGGGCGCGGAGCAGCGCGGCGTGCTCGGGGAGGAGGGTCGCGGGGTAGGAAGAGGAATCGCGGACGGCGCGACGGCGGTGGCGCATGGGATGTCCTCCGTGCGCTGAGGTCGAATCGTGGCGGGGTTTTCTTGCGGGGGAATCGGGAGGAGGGTCGCGTCAATAACAGTCCGAATCCGCTCCGCGTTGGAGAGCCTCGCAAGCACGCGACGGGTCAGACGGGGCGACATCCGGCGGCTTACCTTCCGCCGCGCGCCACGCGAAACGAGGTCGATAGGATCGCGTGGGTATCTCTGGGGCGGTTGCTGGGCTCGGGTGATGGACGACGATCACGCCATCCGATTGCGTGCGTTCGCTTGGCTCGACGGGCTGCAGCGAACGCGCCGCGACCCGGTGTTCACATGGGACGAGATGACCTCTGGTTTTTGTGTCGACGGCGAACGCATCACGTTGATGGGCGCGAAAGGGATTTGGAAGCCGCTCCGCCTTGAACTGCCGATCTCTGTGACGACTGCCCCACCACGCGCAGGTCGGCCGGCGCCATATGAGGACATGGAGCTGGGGGACGGCACGATCCGTTATCACTATCGCGAAGGATCGATCGACCAGCCGGACAATGCTGGGCTGCGGAAACTCGCGCGCGATCAACGGCCTCTCATCTACTTCGTCGGAATCGAGAAGAGCGTCTATTGCGCGTTCTGGCCGACCTACATTTCGCACGACGACCCGGTCACGCGCACAGTCCGACTTCAAGTCGACACCGCGATTCGAGCCCCCACGATCGCGAACACCGTCGGTGAAGGTGTCGAAGCACGACGTTCCTACATCACGAGCGCGTGTCTGATCCGTCGGCATCAGATCGCCTTCCGACGCTCAGTGCTTCGCGCCTATCTGGGAGCGTGCGCGATGTGCGCCCTGAAGCGCGAGAACCTGCTCGATGCTGCTCATATCGTCGGCGACAAAGAGGAGCGTGGTGAGCCTGTGGTCCGCAACGGACTCGCGCTGTGCAAGATCCACCACGCTGCGTTCGACTCACATCTTGTGGGCGTGGATGCCGACTCGATCATCCATGTGCGCCAGGACGTACTGGACGAGGAAGACGGACCGATGCTGCGTCACGGATTACAGGAACTGAATGGGGAACGACTGCGGATCGTCCCCCGCCAACCGACGCACCGACCCGATCGGGATCTGCTCGCGCTGCGCTTCGAAGCGTTCCGCAAGGCGACGTAACCGCTCGCACAAGGCGAGGTGCGGCCTTGCGTGCGCGCCGCGTCGCCCGTCCGCCCCCCTACCCGTCCTCCCGCACCAACTCCACCCTCCGCGGCGTCCCGCCCTTCAAGTACCCGGTCATCGTGCTCAGCGCGCCCTCGGCCGACAGCTCGTACACGATCCGCTTCGGGTAATCGTGCCGCGGGTTGTCGAACACTGCGCGCGTCTTTCCCACCTCCGTCAGCACGAACTCCGTCGGCGGCGCACCATTCGGCTGCGCGATGTACACGAGCCCGCCGTCGCGCTCGACGATCCGCAAGAACTCGAACGCGCTCATCTTCCCGCTTTTCACCGTCCGCGAGACGCCGAGCATCGCGCCGCCGCGCGGCGGGCTCCAGCGCTCTTCGATCGATGACGTGCCGCGCGTTCCGGCCCACGCGCCGGCGAGCCAGTCGAGGTCGTCGATGCCGGCCTCGGCCGGCTCGGGCAACTCGATGTCGTCGACGTGGCGGTAGAGCGCGACCGATTCGGTCCCCTCGGGCGGATTGACGGTCACGCCGACGATCAGCCCGTCGGGCGTGCTTCGGAAGCTCCTGCGGATCGCGCGGATCGCCCCGTCGGTCGCGTTGTCCGACTCGCGCGTGAACGCGACCTCGTACGCGAACGTGGCGTCCTTCCACGTGCCGCGATAGCGCGCGATCTTGCCCTGCTCTTTGATCTCGGTGACCGAGCCGTCGAGCGCGACGCGCACGTTCTTGTGCCCGGAGCCGTGGCCGTTCAGGACGACCGCGCCGTTCTCGACCTGCAGCAGGAACTGCGCGCTCATCGGCGGCCCGAGCTGCTCGAGGGCGCGGCCTTCGGTGCGGTCCTCGACGTAGAGCCATTCGCCGTCCAACGCGCGCAACGCGTCGTCCGGCGCCGCGCGCGCGTTCGCGAGCAACGGCTCCGCCGAGACCGCGACGCCCGTTGCGAGGAGTGCGAGGAGTGCGAGGAGTGCGAACGCGATTGCCGGTGCGACACGGAGCTGCATCACGAGGTCCCCATTCAAGTCACGAGTCGTGCGAACGGCGCGGCACAGCATATCCGTCGACAGGATTCGTCCGGGAAGCGGGCGCGCGTTCATGACTGTTGCGGTTCGGCGGATCCGATCCACTGTGATTCGACCAACCGGTCCACTCGAGGGAGCGGTCGCGGCGTCGCCGCGCGGATCGTTCGTCGGACTTCGGATGGATCGCGAGCCTCCGGGTCCCACGCGACCTGGAGCGATGGCGTGGAGCTGCGGTCTCGCCTCGCGACCGGCCGCGCCGGCCGGTCGTTGCGTGACCCCCTTCTCGGCGAGCCGCCTCCGCTCGGCGGGGTCGCGGCGAACACCGCCTGCGATGACGACCTCGCTTCGCCCGGCGTCGTCGATCGCAGGCGCCGGTCGCGAAGTCCTCCGGGAGGCGCCTCGCGAACGCATTGCGCGAGTGATCAGGCGCGTTTCTTCGCGCGCGTCTTGACCGTGTTGGCCGTCTTCGCCGTCTTGGCCGTCTTCGCCGTCTTCGCCTTCTTCGACGGCGCCGGCGACGCATAGATGCGATGGCTCTCGTCGATGAACGAGCGCATCTCGTCCCAGTCGTCGACGTCGGCGGCGGCGATCATGATGCCCGACTTTTCGTACGGGTAGCGCTTCCAGCGCGCGTTGCTCGCGAGCACTTGCTTGGCGTGCGCGGGAGCGAGGCCCAGCACGATCATCGTGGGGCCGCGTTTGTCGCCGCAGCTCGCGAACATCTTGCCGTTCGACTTGAACACGATCTCGCCGAAGTGCACGCCTTCGCTGGCGTCGGGATAGGAGCCGCAGACTTCGCGCATCCATTTCAGGGCGGCGGCGTCGGATTTCTTCGTCATGGGATCACCCACGTTCGGTGGTGCCGGTTTGCACGCAGCAGTGCGAGTTGCCCCTCGTGTCCTCGACGTCGAACGAGCGCCCCGCGGAGGAGCTCTTTCGACGGCCAGCCGAGCATCTCAGCTCTGGGGGAGCGGCGTTCCAAGCGCACGAGTTGGGCGCAGGGTAGCGGCGCATGCGGTTGGCGGGGAGGTGGCTGGGCTGGGCGGAGTGGGTTGGGAGGTAGAGCGAGCGCGCGGAACCGGGGGCAACAGACACGCGGGCTGAGTCGTCCGCGGTCGTTCGCAGGCGCGGCGGATCAGCGTGCGCACGAAGCGGTCGTGCGTCTGCACATCGACGACGACCTCGCGCCGACGGAGATCGCCGCGCGTTCACGCGTGCCGCACGAGACGGTGCGCACGCAGCTCGAGCGCGGACTGCAAGCGCTGCACGCGCATCTACGCGCTTCGCGGTGAAGCTCGCACCTCGCGGCGCTCAGGGAACGAACCGCGTGTCGACGGCGCGGATCGCGTCGGCGACGGCCCGCCGTCAATCCGGAATCCCCACGTACACGAACGGCGCCCACTGCGCGACCGATGCACCGCGCTCCTTCATCGCGCGCTTCGCCGCGGTGAACTCCGCGAGCCGGTCGGCGCCCGGGCCAGCCTTCGCGAGGCGCGCGTAGAAGTCCGCCATCAGCTCCGCCGTCGACGCATCGTTCACGGCCCACAGACTCGAAACGACCGACGACGCTCCCGCGAACAGGAACCCGAACGACAGCGCGAACGGTGCATTGTCGCGCTGCTCGACGCCGACCTGGGTCTCGCACGCGGACAACACGACCATGCGGCACCCGTCGAGGCGGCCGCGCCAGCGATGGATCAGCTCGTCGAGCTTCAGGAACCCGTCGTCCTCCGCGGTCGCGACTGCGGGGAAGCTCAGCGCGAGCGCGGAGAGCGATTGGCCGTCGACTTCGTCGAACAGTCCGTGCGTCGCGAGATGGACGTAGCGCGCTTTCGGCGCGAGCTCGAAGAGCTTCGACTCCGTCGCGTCGGCGCCGAGCAGCACGCTCACTCGCTCCCGCGACTTCGCGCCGAACGCGGCGGCGACGGCGAGCGCCTCGGCGTGCGTGCCCGGCAGGGGCGGCAGCCCTCCGAAGCGCTCGATCCCGCTGCTGCGCGCGAGCGCGGACGCCGGCTCTGGAATCGAGGGTCGCGTGTCGTCGCCGGCGAAGTCGGGATCTCCCAGCGCGAGCACGTCGAGCGTCGTCGCGCCCCGAGCGCCGGGCGCGGCTTCCTGTCGCGCGGACCGCTCGCGCAGCCAGACGAGCACCGACGCGCTCGGCACGTAGGCGATCGGCGGGCCGGCGTCGAGCCAGGTGCGACCGGGCGCGACCGTCAACGTCTCGAGCGGGATGCGGTGCAGTGCGCCGTCGGTCACGACGAACACGCGCGTCGCCGCGCGGATCCGCTTCCACGCCGCTTCCGGGATCAGCGCTGCGAACAGGCCGGTCGCCGCTCCGTCATCCGCCAAGGCGCTGATCGCCCGGCCCCGCGCCGAGGAGGCGATCGGATCTCCCGACCCCGTTGCCGGCGACG